>DATBYJ010000255.1:0-11743 GCA_036513795.1 Solirubrobacteraceae bacterium
GGCCTTGGGACCTGCCCGATTGGGGTCTGCTTGGCAGCCTTGCCCGCTGTGCTGGTCGCCGCCGTTGCCTTGCGTGCGGCCGCCCTGCGTGGGCTGGCGCGTTGTGGGCGTGTGCGGGGAAGCTTCGAAAGGACCCCCGGACCGTCAGTCGGCTCGCTCTTCTTCGGGGGGCTCATGGGCACATCATTGCTTAACACAGCCCCGCGAGTGGATCGGCAAACGCTCTAACATCGGCCTCGACGCGTTAGCATGGAAGCCTGAACCACCGAGTGGATATGTAACGTCGGCACGGCTGTGGCCGTATGTCCGGCGAGTAGCTGTTCTCAGCCGTAAAGCTGCGCGAGGCATCCTCGCCTTCGGGTTGTCGATCGACGGAAGAAATGGAAACACGAATGTCAGTAGTCGAGCTGCAGGAGCTGGATGAGGTCAAGGGACTGGTCGCCAAGGGTCAGCAGGTCGGTGTCCTCTCCTACGCAGAGATAACCAAGGCTGTATCCGAGCTCGATCTGGACGAGTCGGACGTCGAGGAGCTCCACGGCTTCTTCGAGAAATCGGAGATCGAGCTCGTCGAGGAGATCGACCCGGCGATCGCGGCGGCCTCCCAGGTCGAGCGCGCGCCCGACAAGCGAGGCCGGCGCAAAGCGAAAACGGCGCTCGATCTCAAGCCGGACATGACCACCGACTCGCTGCAGCTGTTCCTCAAGGACATCGGCAAGGTCCGGCTCCTCACCGCCCAGGAGGAGGTCGACCTCGCCAAGCGGATCGAGCGCGGCGATCTCGACGCGAAGCAGAAGATGGTCGAGTCCAACCTGCGCCTGGTTGTGTCGATCGCCAAGAACTACCGCAACCAGGGCCTGCCGTTCCTCGACCTGATCCAGGAGGGCACGCTCGGCCTGGTCCGCGCCGCTGAGAAGTTCGACTACCGCAAGGGCTTCAAGTTCTCGACGTACGCGACCTGGTGGATTCGCCAGGCGATCGCGCGTGCGCTCGCCGACAAGGCGCGCACGATCCGCATCCCCGTCCACGTTGTGGAGAAGCTCAACAAGATCGGCCGCGCCGAGCGCAAGCTCGTCACCGAGCTCGGTCGCGAGCCCACCGCCGATGAGATCGCCGAGGTCACCGGGATCGACCCCGAGGAGGTCGACTCGATCAAGCGCTCGGCCCAGGCGCCGGTGTCGCTCGAGAAGCCCGTCGGCGACGAGGAGGAGTCGGAGTTCGGCCAGTTCATCGCCGACGAGCGCGCCGAGTCGCCATATGAGCGTGCCGCGGAGATCCTCACCAAGGAGGCACTGCGCGAGGCGCTCGAGAACCTGTCCTATCGCGAACGGCGCGTGCTCGAGCTGCGCTATGGCCTCGGTGGGGAGCATCCGCGCACGCTCGACGAGGTCGGCCGCACGTTCAACGTAACGCGTGAGCGGATTCGCCAGATCGAGAATCAGTCGCTGAAGAAGCTGCAGTCGCTAGCGGAGGCGCAAAAGCTCCGCGACGTCGCCTGACGGGCGCCTCGGGCCGCCTGACGGCGTCCTCGATCGCTCGCGTGCTCTCGCACGCCACGCTCACTGCGTCCTTGTCAGCCGACCCGATCCGCCCGTCAGGGGGCGGGTGGTTCGGCACGGGAATCGTCCACCGCAGTAGTCCGCATTCAAGCCCGGCGGACGGATTGCCGATCAGAAAGTATGTTCGACGTCATGCCTGCGCTGCGCGAGCTTGTTGAGAAGGAGGGCTCGGATCTGCACTTGAAGGTGGGCTCGGCGCCGCTTTACCGTGTGCATGGCGAGCTGATCATGGACACGGGCGTGCAGCCGCTGAGCGCTGATGACACCGATGGCGCGCTCAAAGCGCTGCTCGGTGACGAAGCGAAGCTGGCCGAGTTTGCCCGTGAGCACGAGGTCGACTTCTCCTACGAAATCCAGGATGTAGCTCGCTACAGGATCAACGCGTTCCTGCAGCGCGGGGTGATCTCGATGGCGTGTCGCGCGATTCCGCACCGCATCAGCAGCATCGAAGAACTTTCGCTGCCGCCGGTCGTGAGCGAACTGGCCGAGGAGGAGCGCGGGATCGTGCTGTTGACCGGGACCACCGGCTCAGGAAAGTCGACGACGCTGGCGGCGATGATCGACCACATGAACCGCACGATGAACAAGCACATCGTGACGATCGAGGACCCGATCGAGTTCGTCCACGAAGACATCAACTCCGTCATCAACCAGCGTGAGGTAGGTATGGACACCGCCTCGTTCAAGCGCGCTCTGCGCAGGGTGCTGCGCCAAGACCCCGACGTGATCCTGGTCGGAGAGATGCGTGACGAGGAGACCGTGCAAACGGCGCTGTCGGCTGCTGAGACCGGGCACCTAGTGCTTTCGACCATTCACACGGTCGATGCCACCGAGTCCATCAACCGCATGCTCGACTTCTTCCCTCCTCATCAACATGCCCAGGCGCGGAGCATGATCGCCGGCACGATCAAGGGCGTGATCTCCCAGCGACTGGTACCAGGTGCCGACGGCGGGCGCGTGGCGGTGTGCGAGATCCTGCGCATGACCGGTCGGGTCCGCGACATGATCATCGATCCCGCCCAGACGGGCAAGCTGGTCGAGGTCATCACCACCGGTGGCTATTACGGCATGCAGACTTTCGACCAAGCGCTATTCGGGCACGTCAAGGCCGGACGCGTGACCTTCGAGGACGCGATGCGCGTAGCGTCCAGTCCGCATGACTTCAAGCTGCTGATGCAGTCTGACGGGCGTCGGGGTACCACCATGGAGGACGTCGCCGCCGCGGAGGCAAACCGCGGCGCCGACTCCAATCCCTCGCTCAGCGCCGCCTGAGTCCCCAAGCCGCACAGCCGGCTTTGCCTTACTTCAGTTGGTAAAGTAAAGGTTGAAATGGCCGTGGATGAGACATGTCCGGTGTGTATGACCGCAGAAATCGTATGCGGCAAGTGGACGCTGCTCCTGGTTCGTGACCTCGCCGAGGGGTACTCTCGCTTCTGTGAGCTCGAACGCTCGCTTGCTGGTATCAGCCCGCGTACGCTGTCGCTGCGACTGCGCGCGTTGGAGGAGCAGGGGATCGTCGAGCGCCACACATTCCCCGAGGTGCCGCCCCGGGTCGAGTACGCGCTCACCGAGAAGGGGCGCGCGCTGCTCCCGATCATCGACGACATGCGCGCCTACGGCGAACACTGGCTGAGCGAGGAGTGCGTGGAGGGATCCAGCGCCGTCGAGAACGCTCAGCAGGCGCTCCTAGCCTTCTAGCGCAGATACGCGCAAGCCAGCTTTACCAACCGGTGCCCACGCAAAGCGCGTGCACCACAAGCTCGATCAGCTCGGACGGACGATCGTGTTCGCGTCCACCGTGCCGGCAACGCGGTATCCGAGCGGCGCCAGGTTCTCAGCGATCCAGCTCGCCGATGGCAGTGTCTCGAGCACGATCAACGGCCGGCAGCGCTCGATCGTGCCCATCGCACCGGTCAGTGCCTCCTGCTCGTGGCCCTCGACGTCCAGTTGGATCACGGCCACCTGGCGATCGTCTGAGACGACATCGTCGATCGCCACCAAGTTCACCTGTTCGTTACGCAAACCCTCGACGGCGCTGGGATCATCGACGAGCCGACTACCGCCGCCCAGCGACACGCCCTTGCGGTCACTGGTTGCCAGTAGGGCGGTGTCGCTGCGCTCGCTCAGACCGGCATTCCTCAGCACAACGTTCTCGAGGCTGTTCAGTTCGATAGTGACTCCCGCACAGCGATGATTCTCCTGGTTGGGCTCGAACGCCCACACGAGTGCGCCCGCGTGGCGTGATCGTGCCAAGGCGGGAATGAAGTCACCAAAGAACGTTCCAGCGTGCACGATGTCGCCAGTGGCGTTCGCGCTCCGCACGAGGTCAAGCGTCTCTGGCTCCCACACGCGTGTGTCGAGGATCGTGCGCGCGACTGGTCTGTGCAGCGCCGATCGCGGCACACAATAAACTCCATGTTGATTGCTCGCCATGATCGCATCCGGGGCGCCGGCCGGCAATGTGAGAGCAGCATCCCGGGGCGGGGTGGAGGGGTTCGTGGTGAACGAGTCGGTCCGCTTTCTTGCCTCCAGGCGACGCCTGACTCGACGGTTCAGTCGATGTCCCCAGTCGACCAGTCGCACCCTATCTGCGTCCCATTTGCTCATGGTATGATCGCGCCGTGAAGATCGTGGCGATGCTACAGACTTACAACGAGCAACGCTTCATCGGCGACTGCCTCGATCATCTCGCAGAACAGGGGATCTCCGCTTACCTTGTCGATAATGAATCGAGCGATGACACGGTCGCTATCGCGGAGCGCCGGCTCGGGAAGAACCTGGTCGGCATCGAGACGCTAGCGCGCGATGGTCACTTTGCTCTGCACAGTCAGCTCGTGCGTAAGGAGCAGCTTGCGCAGAGTCTCGACGCTGACTGGCTGATCCACCTCGACGCCGACGAATTTCGCGTCTCCCCAAAGCAGCGTCAGTCGTTGGCGCAGGCGATCGCCGAGGTGGACGAGGCGGGTTACAACGCTGTGAACTTCCTCGAGTTCACATTTGTGCCAACGCGCGAGGCGCCCGACCACGATCACCCCGATTATTTGCAGACGATGCGTTCTTACTATCCGGTGCTACCTCGATTCCCCAACCGTCTCAACGCCTGGAAGCGCCAAGACGGGCCGGTGGATCTGAGCCACTCGGGCGGTCACAAAGTTCGCTTTCCCGGTCTTCGTCTGGCGCCTGGCTCGATGTACTCGCGCCACTATCTGTTTCTCAGCGTCACGTATGCCGCACGCAAGTTCGGCCCAGAGCGCTATGCGCCAGAGGAGATCGCGCGCGGTTGGCATAGCTGGCGCTCCCGCCAAACGCCGGCAACGCTGGAGCTTCCGTCCGCACACGAGTTGCGTACGTATGTAGCCGACCACCTGCTCGATCCGTCTGACCCATACAAGAGCACCGCCCGGGTGCTGGGTCAAGCGGACTCGGTTGCTCGGCGACGAGCGCTGCGAAACCGTTCGCCGCGATGGCTCAAACGCGCCAAGCGGCGCGCTCAGCGAGCCCTGTCGTAGCCCCAGAGGCTCACCAGGTCACGATCGAGGTATTCGCTCAAGGCAACGACCTCGGGCTTGAAGCGCTCACGTAGCTCGCTGAGGATGCTCTCATCGGGAGGCGGTGCGTCAGCGCGCACGAGGCGACGCTGGACGGTCAGTGCAGCTTTGCTGCGCATGCGCTGGGTGGTGAGGGCCTTGAGCGTCGCACTGGCCGTCCGCGCGAGCGGACCCTGCCCTTTTTTCAGTGAGTTCAAGATGTATCGGGCTCGCTGTGAACGCACTGTGCGAGTCGTTACATTCACATTCACAACATCGATCGGCGCTTGATCCTCTGCATCGAGGAACTGCAGCACCTGACGCACGGTGGCCTCATTGTCACGGTGGAAATCCTCATAGATCAGCACCAGCATGCGATCGGCCGCGAAGTATGTGCGATAGCGCTGCAATTGCGACACGTAGCGAACGTGATCCGCGTACTGAAGCAGTGACGGTCGGTGTGAGTGACGAGGGATGTGCTTGCCCTCGCGCCTCGGTGCTTCCAGGGCAATCGCCCTGCGGAGGTCTTTCTCGCTCTCCACGCCCCAGCGCACGAACAGCAGATGCAGTGAGCGAAGAAAGCTCGCCGGCTCGCGGAGGATCGCGATGATGCGTGCGTCAGGCTGAAGCCCCGCGATGTTCTCAGCGGCAGTGCGTGACCAGAGATAAAACGCCGATGCCTCACCCACACGCTGGTCGGGTGAGGCCGCGTTGAACAGTGTCAGATACTCCTCCAGCGTCGTCGGATAGCCGAGCTCTTGAGGGCCACGCTCATGCCCGCGTCGGGGTTGCATGTCAGCCGCCAGAAAGCGTGGCTCCTTGAGTTGCGGCAGGTAGATCCGCGGGCGCTCCCTCAGCATTTCGTAAAGCGCGGTAGTGCCGGTCTTGGGCGAACCGACGATGAAGAAGTCCGGCACTCTCATTTGCGAGAGCTCAGCGGCGGTCGCCGAGCCGGCAGACGTTTGCATACCTTGAGGCTACAGATGCCCAATCCACCGCGGAGCGGCACCGACGCTCATGGCGGGGCATCTTGGCGACATATGGGGGCGCAAGGGCAGGGGGGTCTAGGACGAGCGCGACCTGCAAAACCCGATGCGCTTGGCAGGAGCGACGGCGCCGAGCGCGAAGTCAGGCGAGTATGCGTTCACTCCAGCTGCAAAGCGCCCTCAGCGATTACGTCGAAGCTGCGGCCGTCGCCCTCCACGCCGAGATCGTGGCGGGCGCCGAGGTGCCGTTCGAGCTCGAGCAGCAGGGCGCGCGGCGTGGATCGAGAGGCCCGTCGCTTTACTGCTACAGCCCCCTCACCCGCCAGTTCATCGACGAACGCCTACCCACGCTCGAACGCCTGCCCGCCCACGCCGAGGCTGTCCGGCTGCTCGCTGAGTTCGACGGGCTCGACCGCTATCTCGTAAGTAGTGGCCTTGACAGTGGCGGACGAGCCTCCACGCGAACGCGCGTCAACGCGGCGCTGGGGGCGCTGTTGGCGGATGTGTTTGAGCAGCAGACGGACTTCGAGTTGAACCCTGAGCGGCTGCAGGCGGCGCTCGCAAGACTCGAGCAGGCGGCGCTGTCGGCCACCAGCGAGCTAACTCTCGTTGCGGTACTTCACGGCCTGACGATCACCTCTCCAGAGCTCGCCCTGACCAGAGGGCTGACAATCGCGCAGCCACACGCGCTCGACGGGCTGCCCATCGGTGCGGTCGCTCCCGCCGATGCCGATGGCGGACATCTAGTAGTGGTGCTGGCAACTGAGTGGCAGGACAGTCGGGAGTCGGTGGGCCGCGGTTGCGAGGTCCTAATCGACCTGCTGCGTGCATTGAGACTGTTCGGCGACGGCCGGGTCACGCTTGGTGCGCTCGCTTGGTCGCGTGTTGGTGGCGGTGCGTGGAACCCGCAGCCGTTGGGCACAGGGGGCCGACCGCACGGGATGCTGGTCGTGACGGCCGAGCAAGAGGATGAGTTGCGCGCTTTCTGCAGTCTCGTGTCACGGCGTGCTCCCCACAGCAACGAGCTTGCCTGGGCGCTACGCCGCTTCGAGCTTGGTTGCGATCGCGATAGCGCCTACGAGGCACTGACCGACCATCTGCTGGCGCTGCGCGTGCTGCTCGAGCCAGAGGGGCCAGCGAGTGGTCTGCTGAGCCGGCGCCTGGCGGCACTGTGCGCAATACCGGCACGTCGCACCGAGTTGATCGAGCGGGCCGAGGAAGCGCTCGCGCTTGAGCGCTCATATATCGACGGGTCCGCGATTGAGCACGCTGGTGCACATACGCTCGCGACGGACATGGCAGACCACCTACGTGCTCTTCTGCGCGACGTTGTGTGCGGTCACCTGACCCCTGACCTGGTGCCTCTGGCAGACGAGTTGCTAGTCGAGCCCGACCCCGAGCCGGCCCCAGCGGCTGAGCCCGCGCCAGATGTGCCCACAGCCGTGCCGGCGCTGGGCGATCAGCCGGCGCTCGCTGACCAGCTCGCGCTGGCCGAGGAAATGGCGCCGGGAGCGGCCTCAGTTGAACAGATACTCGGCGACTCTAGCCAGTCCCAAGAGATCCTGGACATCTTCATCTAGGTGTGGGATCACGATCGGCCGGCGCTCGCCGACCGTCTGTGCAAGGCGCGCGATCGTCTCCTGATCGCGCCGGGCGAGGCCGTCGAAGTCAGCCAGGTTGCCGGCCACGCGTGCCGCCAGGCGCTCGCCCAGTGCCGGCGACAGCAGGACGCTCACGTCGGTAGCTGAAAGGCCGTTCAGGCTGTAAGTGTGGGCGCGGTTGACGATCAGCTCGCCTACTGCCATCCCCGCGGATGCCAAGCGCTCTGCCAGAAAGCCAGCCTCGCGGGCCGCTTCAACCTCTGGTGAAGTGACGATCAGAAAGGTCGTCTGCGGCGCGCGCAGCAGCGCCGAGACACCGCGGGTGCGCTCGCCGAAGCCATCGATCACACCCGTCAGCGAGCGGAAGAAGCGCGACAGCTCGCCGAGCATGTCCACTCCCGTTACGCGCGCGAAGATCGAGAACACAAGCGCCGTTCCGCGGCCGAACAAGCGGGCGGTGAGCCCACCTGGGGCGAGAAAGACCTGTAGCGCTCGCCCTTCGAGAAAACCCAGCATTCGGTTAGGCGCATCTAGGAAGTCCAAGGCGTTGCGCGACGGCGGTGTGTCGAGAACGATTACGTCGAAGTCGTGCTCTTCGTGCAGCTCATACAACTTGGCGATCGCGCTCAACTCGTGCGAGCCGGCAATCGCCGTCGAGAGCTCGATGTAGACAGGATTGGCAAGGATCTCCTCCCGCGTGTGCTCGTCGGGTGCCAGGCGTGCGATCAGATCGTCGAACGTCCGCTTGGCGTCCAGCATCATCGCCCACAGCTCACCCTCGATTGCGACTCCCTGCTCGGCGAACAGCCCTGGGTCGATCTGCTGCGGCTCTGACGGCAGCTCGGCCAGCCCCAGTGCTGAAGCCAGCCGCTTGGCGGGGTCGATCGTCACCACCGCCACCTTGCGTCCGCGCTGCGCCAGCCCGAGTGCCAGGGCTGCCGCGGTCGTCGTCTTGCCCACGCCACCGGCGCCCACGCAGACGAGTACTCGCTTGCTGCTCAGACGTGCTTGCAGCTTTGATGTGTCCTTCGCTGCGCCAGTCGCTGTCATGGGGGAGGGCCGAGCATCGTCGTCACCTCCCGATCGTAGTTGTCATGCAGGAATCGCACCTCAGCATGCGAATACCCATCAGACGGATTTCCAGCAAGCGACTATCGGAGCCACCCGTGCAAGGCAAGGCCAGGGTCATCGCGTTCGCCAACCAAAAGGGCGGCGTGGCCAAGACAACGACAACACTAAACCTGGCCGCCGCATTCGCGGAGGAGGGCCACAGGGTGCTGTGTGTCGACATGGACCCGCAGGGCAACCTGACGATGTCCCAGGGAATCGATCCGGACACCCTGGACAAATCGATGTACGACGTGCTCGTGCACAAAGTCTCGATCCGCGAGGTAGTGCGCAAGCGCGAGATCGACGTTGCATGTGCGTCGATCGACCTCGCCGGCGCTGAGATCGCGATGTCGACGATGATCGGACGTGAGCGCTCGCTCCAGAAGGCGTTCGAACCGATCCTCGATGACTACGACTTCATCTGCATCGACACGCCGCCCAGTCTCGGGTTGCTGACGATCAACGCGCTGACCGCGGCCGACAAGGTGATCGTCCCCGTTCAGTGCGAGTATTTGTCGATGCGCGGCCTCATCCAGCTACAGAACACGCTCGCGATGATCCGCGAGAACCTCAATCCTGGTGTTGACATCGAGGGTATCCTGCCGACGTTGGTGGATTCGCGCACGATCCACGCGAAGGAGGCGATCGAGATCCTCGAGGAAAACTTCGGCGACCGCGTCTTTGCCTCGCGCATTCGCAAGACGGTTCGCTTCGCCGAGGCTCCTGTGAAGGGCATGTCGGTACTCAAGTACGAGCCCGACGGCGTCGCTGCCCAGTCCTATAGACAACTCGCGCAGGAGGTACTCACCAATGGCCAACGCTAAACGCGCGAGCATGCGAGAAGGCCCGCTGGCAGCTCTCTTCCGTAAGACCGAAGACGGCGAGTTGGCGGCTGACGATGCGCAAGCCCCGCACACCGAGCCGGCCGCACTGCGTGATCAACCCGCTGTTCCCGTGACCCCCAGGCACCCCCGCGAGAGCGGACTGCCCCACCCCGCGCTCGAGGCCTCGCCCTACCCCGCCGAGGAAGACGACCCATATGTGCCCTCACCGCGTGAGCGGTTGCGCCATGCCTTCTCATCGGAGATCCCCGAGAATGTGATGGACCATCCGCAAGCGCGTCGTCCCCTCGTTGACGACTACGCCCGCGATCGGGAGTACCGCGTTCCCGCGACCACCCCGGCGCCGGTCGCCCAGCCGGTGATCCGCGTCGTTGGCGTCGGTGGCGCCGGTGTCAACGCGGTCAATCGTATGGTTGAGGCGGAAGTCGAGGGCATCGAGTTCGTCGCTGTCAACACCGACGTGCAGTCGCTGCAACAGTCGACTGCCGACATCACCTTGCACATTGGTTCCGAGCTCACGCGCGGCCTAGGCTCTGGCTCGGACGCGAATGTCGGGCGCAGCGCGGCGATGGAGGACTACGACCGCGTTAAGGCGCTGCTGAAGGGCTCGGACATGATCTTCATCACCGCCGGTGCTGGTGGCGGTACCGGTACTGGCGCGGCGCCGGTCGTCGCGCGGATCTCGCGCGAAATCGGAGCGCTCACCGTCGCGATCGTCACCAAGCCGTTTGGCTTCGAGGGCACGCGTCGCAGCGAGCAGGCCGAGCGTGGCGTCGCCGCCTTGGCCGATGAGGTGGACACGCTGATCGTCGTCCCCAACAACCGGCTGCTCACAGTGCTCGACAAGCAGACGGCGATGGTCGAGGCCTTCCGGGTCGCTGACGACGTGCTGCGTCAGGGAGTGCAGGGCATCTCCGATCTCGTGACGCTGCCCGGCCTGATCAACCTCGATTTCGCCGATGTGCGCACGATCATGAGTGAGGCGGGCAACGCGCTCCTCGGGATCGGCATGGGCGTTGGCGAGAACCGCGCCACTGAGGCCGCGATGCAGGCTGTCTCCTCGCCGCTGCTTGAAACGTCGATGGAGGGCGCACGCTCGATCCTGCTGTCGATCACAGGCGGCGTCAACCTCTCCCTGTGGGAGGTCAACGAGGCGGCCAAGTCAGTCTCTGAGGCCGCCCATCCCGACGCGAACATCATCTTCGGCGCAATGGTTGATGAGAAGCTCGACGACCAGGTTTGGGTCACTGTTGTCGCCACTGGCTATGGTGATGAGGGCAGGCGCAAGAGCGCCAACCGCTTCAAAGAGCCAGCCACCACCGGCGAGGTGAGGGCGCAACGTGCCGCGCCCGCGCGCCCCAACCGCGAGCCGCGACGTGGTGGCTTGGGTGTAGACGAACTAGAAGTTCCCGAGTTCCTGCCTAACTTCTGATCTGACGCACGTCAGATCGCGCCACGCTGCGAGGAGGGTGCGCTCCGCATGGACACTCGCTCGTGTGGTATCGCTCTGCAATGAGCACAGCTGAGCGAGGAGTCGTCGCGGCAGGGCATCCGCTGACCGCGCAGGCGGGGGTGGGGGTGCTGCGCGAGGGCGGTAATGCCGTAGACGCGACGGTGGCGGCAATGCTCACATCGTTCGTCACCGAGTCGCTGCTGACCGGGCTTGGTGCCGGTGGCTACATGCTGGTGGCAGGCAACGGCATCGAGCCCACGCTGCTTGACTTCTTCGTCGAGGCTCCCACCCGGCTTGGCGACGGCTCTGAGGTCGAGCTGCGGGGGGTCGACGTCGACTTTGGGGACACCGCGCAGGTCTTTCACATTGGCCCCGCGTCGTGCGGTGTGTACGGCACACCCGCGGGCGTGTGCGAGGCGATGCGCAGGTGGGGCACAGTGGCTCTCCAGGAGCTCGCGGTGCCGGCCGCGCAGCTCGCGCGCGACGGTGTCGTGCTTAACGCCGGGCAGGCGTACGTGGCGGAGATTCTCGCCGAGCTTTTGACGTCGACGCCAGAGTGCGCCGCGCTATGGGCACCGGGTGGTCAACTACTGCGTGAGGGCGGTGTGCTGCGCAACCCCGAGCTTGGCGATGCGCTGCTGCGCCTGGCACACGATGGGGCAGAGCCC
>DATBYJ010000256.1:0-11637 GCA_036513795.1 Solirubrobacteraceae bacterium
GCTGGGCTCGAGTCCGCCGCCTC
The DNA here is from genome assembly GCA_036513795.1 of Solirubrobacteraceae bacterium. Classification (GTDB taxonomy): domain Bacteria; phylum Actinomycetota; class Thermoleophilia; order Solirubrobacterales; family Solirubrobacteraceae; genus Palsa-744. Next base: position 24 of record DATBYJ010000256.1, read on the forward strand.
GTGCCCTTTGCCGAGTACGCCGCTGACCCATCCTCTCCCGGGCTGCCACTGATAGTACGCAATCAGGCCGCCCGTTTCTTGGTAATACACACTCGTTTCGCCATCCCCGGGCGTGTACACCACAGACGGCGTCGTACCCGCGGCTACATGACCACCAAGTACGCCTTCTTCCCAGCCGGTTTTAGGATGCCATTGCCACCATGCAAGTGCACCGCTGCCATTTCTGTAAAATACGCTAGTTTCGCCGGTGCCAACGGTGTAATCTACCCATCGCGTGTCAGGTGGTTCATATTGGGTCGTGAAAGTTTGATTGGCGCCGTAGCTAGTTACGCCGCCACTTGTACTAACAAGCCGGAAATAATAGGTCGTGCCAGGTAGCAACCCGGCCAGTTTTGCACTCTCAAGCACGGGGGTCGGCCCTGCGCCAGCGTCGCCTTCAGGTTCCGTCTTGGAGCTGTAGGAGATCGTCTTCCCGTATTGGAAATAGTATTTGGCGTCATAGCCACGCGGGTTGACGGTGCCGTTTAGTGTTGCTTGTTCTTCCGCCACCCCGGATGCGGCCGATGTGACCGCTTCGACCGGACCTGGCGTTTTGAATTCTTGATCACCGCCTTCGACTGTCCCGCCTTCATTGTGGGCCACGATGCGGTAGTGGTAGGTAGTACCCGGTTCAAGGGCCGCAGTGCTGCTCTCGCCCACTGCGCTCTGTCCTGAGCCGGCATTGCCTTCAGGTTCTGTCTTGGAGCCGTAGGAGATCGTCTTGCCGTACTTGAAGTAGTACGTAGTAGGTGTTCCCTTGGGGTTCACGCTCCCATTAAACTGCGCCTGTAGAGGCTTTATTTCCGACGCCGCTTCGGTGGTTGCTTCAGGCGGTTCCGCCACCGTCGTGAACGACGCCAATCCGCCTTCGCCCGTCCCGGCTGGGCTTTGGGCCACGATACGGTAGTAATACAGTGTGCCTGGTTTGAGCCCCGTCGCCGCCACACTTCGGTTGACCGTTTCGTTTCCGGCGCCGACATCTTCCCCGGGATAAGGAGTGGGAGCGAACGCTTCGTATGGTTTACTGGCTTCACGTCCCCACTCGATGTAGTAGTGAGTTTCCAGTCCGTTGGGATTGACTGAGCCGGACAGCGTGGCTGATGTGGTGGTCACGTTGCTGAATCCGCCCGTGGTCGCCGTGGGTGGTGGCGGTAGTTGTTCGCCGGGATTTTCCGGCAGTTCGGATGCTTTGTTCCGTAGGCAAGAGAGCGGGACGAAGACCCAATTACCTTCGGCCCCCGTGATTCGGTCATCTTCTACCATGACATATTTCCCGGTGCCGTCAGTACTCGCGTATTTGGTGACATAGCGCCACTTGATGGCTGGATATCTTGACCCTGGACCGCTTGCCGCATATGCCGGTGCTGTGCGTATTAGTTCTTTCTCTACATTGCCTTCGCTCCAGGGCCTATAGTTTGCATACTCCGGACAGGGCTTTGGGTTGCCGACCGGAGTGCCCTCTCCCACTAGGTCGTGATTGTATTTTTCCATAAACGTCGATTCTTCGACTTTGAATTCGCGACTCGAACCGCTACCTGCACATGCGCTGTGGGAGTTGCTATTCAGTTTTTCAACTGGGTACCTAGTGTCGATCCAGCCGCAGCCGCTGAATGCGCCGTTGATAAAGCCGCCATAGGAATGTTCATGGGTCTTCGTGTTTTCAGACGCATACGAGACCACTTCTAGTTCCGCACCAGCGGGGCAGTTGCCGATGGCGAAGTAGTAGTACCAGTTACCAACGACGGAGTATGTATCGGCACACCTATAGGTGCCATTCGCAGACGTTGCAAGTGGTTTAATACCACCAGGCATGGTGCTCGCGAGAGACTGGCTGGGTTCAAGTCGCCCACGCATATTGACATCTGCCTGTGCGGAGCCGACGGCACACACCAGGTATGCGAGTGCCATCAAACCGACGAGCAGGGCCAGGGACGTCGGGCTATTTCTGCGCCAGACGGGCAGCGTGAGCCTGCTAGCGGCCGTACTGGGCCTCATGCCTGTAACATCATTGTCCTGTAGGAAACGACGCTGACGCCGCAGTCTGGTCATAGATCCCATCTGTGAACACTCCCCTTGGTATCGGTCTCGGCGCGCAGAGCGCCGCCCCTTGAGACTCGCTCGAGCACCGACTGAGACCGGGCTGGTCGCCCCAAGCCTCCTTGAGGACGCGATGCTCATACATGCTGCGTTCGATGTCTATGCCCAACAGCGGACACGTTCCGTGATTTCGTATCTCGACGGTCCAACACGTTGGCTCGCTGTGGCAGTCCGCGTCTACGAACCGCAATCTCGGGCATCGACTTTGCGCTGCTCACTGTCTGTGATTGTGTTCCTTTGGATGGCTCTGTGCGGCATCGAGTGCCGCGAGGCGCAGCGCGACCTCGAGCTCGGCGCGACGCATCTCACAGGGGAAGCCGAGTCGTTTCTCGACCTTGTCCAAGCGGTACCAAACGGTGCGCCGATCCACTTCCAGTCGAGCCGCGGTCACCTTCACGTTGTTACCTGACGCAAAGTAGACCCGCAGCGTCTCATGGATGACGCCCGCGCTGTCGCGCAGTAGGTTATGAAGAGGCGAGAGATACACCTCGCGCGCCAGGTTTTGTAGGTGGCCGTCTTTAAGCAGAGCGGCCTCGAGTAAGACATCTGCGCAGCGGGTTACGCCCTCGCCTCGGCAGAGGGCGACGGGCAACGCCGCTTTTGCTTCCTCATGCGTCACCCGCCATCCGCCCAACCCTTGCCGAGGCTCGCCGATCGCCACTGCGCCCCCCAATGGTAGCCGGCCCGATAGTTGCCCGATCTCGGAAAGACGATCCCTGTGGGCGCTCGCGAGCCACGCCCAAGACCCGCCCTGCTGTCCGGGAACCAAGAGGAGTTCGCAGCCGACGTGCATCTGCAGCTTCGAGAGCGCCGCTCTAACGCCACCACCAGTTGCGATCAACCCGAGATGCCAAACGCCGTCAAGCTCGTATCCCAACCCGCGCCAATCCGCGTGCTGACCATCGAGCAGGCCCCGCACGAGATTGGCACGGCGACGCTCAGGCGAGTCGGCCACGAGCGAGAGTGCCCGCCGGTGCTCGCTGGCTGCGGCATCCGTCAGGCGCGCGAGAAGAAGCTCTTGCGCTTTTCGCATGTGCCGCGGCACGCGGTGGTCGACCTGGTGGCCGTCGCGATACGCCTCCTCCATGATGAACTCAACGAACGAGCCGTGACCTGCAACAAAGCGGCGCAGGACCGTCTCCAGGCCAACACCGAGCTCAGCCGCGCGGCGTACCTGCGCGAGCACCGCTAAAGGAGGCTGCGGTGACCATGCGGGATCCGCGAGACCGTATTCGACAGCGGCGGAGACGGCAGTACGCAGTCCGGCGACATACGCGTCGTCGTCGCTCCCCGTTGAGTCGGATACAGAGTCGACTCGACTGAAGATGGCCTCCTCAATCTCAGCCTGGCGAGCCCGCAACCGCCCCGCTATGGCACGCTGCGTGTCGAGCACCACATCATGGCCCTGCGGGTCTGTTTTCAACCTGCTCAACTGCAATCTCCTGCGACTTGTGTGCTTGCCTCATAGATATTTTCGGCGGGCGCCTGAGCAGACAAGGCGCTGCATTCAACAGCGCGAGCCACACGTGGTCAAGCGGTGGCACCTATTGCTAGCGAGCGTCTCTCAATGGTCCATTGTCCTGAGATCACCCGACGACCGTTCGCGCAATCGCTTCGATGCGAACCTCCCCTCCGCGACACCGCACGCCGGTTGCGACTCGGCTCATCGCCGTCAACATATTGGGCGAGGTCGACGGCGGTCAAGACGGCGCAAAGGAGAACGATCCTAGATTTTGGAACGACTCATGCGGCGGACCGTTGTCGTCTATGAATATGAAGGCTTGGATCGCTAGCGGCAAGGTCGTGTGGACGACGCCCATGTAACCGTCCGGATGTCGAGGCGGCCCAATGCGCAACTCGCCTCACTGCATGGCTTTCAGGGCATCCGAAATCAGCTTGCCTTCGGACGTCGGCCACCAAGCGTTGTGGCGCCCGGCTCCTGCGGCATGTTTGGTGAGCAGACCCTCCCGCTCTAGGCGTCCAAGCAGCGTAGACATCTGCCCGTGGTGCGCGATTCCGATCCCGTCCGCGATGGCGCGGTTGCTGGCACCATGATGTTCGGAGACATAGAGCAGGCAGTCGCGTGCCCTGTACGCGCCCGGCACGCGCAACGTATTTGGGAGTGTCATGATGGATTGCCGCGATGATGCATGCTGCTGAGAGCTGACCTGCGCAAGCTGTTCCGCCCTGTTGATCTGCTCGACCCTAGGTTGCCCGTCCACATACGGCGCGATGACCAGGGCAGCCAAGGAGCCGAGCATGTCGAGAAACGGCGGCGCCTCACCAGTGACCAGTCGGGCGTGGAGAATCCCGACCACCGAGGCGACCATCGCCTCGGCGGCCAGCGGCGAGGTCTGGTGGCCTCCCGGAGCCCTCGCCAAAGCCGCGTCAACCATGTGCTTGAGCAACTCGAGCTCCCGCGCTCGGTACTCAAGCGCAGACGGGCCTGCGGCGAGCGCCTCCACCAGACAGACGCGCGCGAGCAGCGACTCGGAGTCCAGGAAGGCCAGCAGCGCCGCTAATCCAGCGAGCATCTTCTCCTGCCACGACGCGCCCCGATCGTAGGCTTCGGACATCAGCACGATCGATCGGCGCATCCCGGAGTCCAGCACCGCCAAAAAGCAGGCGTCGAAGTCGTCGAAGACCTCGTAGAACGTGGAGCGCGACACGCCTGCGCCCGCGACCACGGCCTCGATTGTGGCGCCCCCAAACCCCCTCTGGCTGACAACCTGCACCGCCGTCTCCATGATGCGTGCGCGCTGCATCTCCAAGAACCGATGACGCGAGACTCGGCCCCGCATGGGGCTCGCGCTACGGCCTTTGCTCACGCCGCAAGACGTCTTTCGAACTCCGCGGTCAGCATCTACCGGCATCTCACTGTCCCAACTGTATCTAGCACAATTGGGACAGGTGCCCAAGCATGGTCGGGCGATGCCCGACCCGCTCGACATCTTCGCCGCCAACCTACGGCGCATCAGGCAAGAGCGCAATCTGAGCCAGGAACGCCTGGCCCACTGCTCTGACCTCAACATGACCCATGTCGCCAAGATCGAGCGCAGCGAGCGCGAGCCGGGCGTTCGAACTATCTCCAAGCTCGCACGGGCGCTCGGGGTTTCCGCTGCGGAGCTGTTTGACGGCATTGATGGGCGCGATGCCTTGCGCGAGCAGCCGGGGCGGAGCTGACCAAACCAAGCGGGTGCCCTCGGGCACCGTCTCGTGGGGTTGTGCGTGAATGCTAAACCCATGAACGGCCGCGGTCGCATCCTCGCCGGGAAGATGCGGGGTGTCCTATCTCGCGACAGCCGGCGGTCAGCCACAATATCTCGGAGGCTGCAGGCGCCCGCCAATGTCGTAAGCATCTGCTTCAGCAACTCGAGCCCCACAACTGCAGCCCATTGCGTCCTCTGTGGCCTTCGCCGCGCCGACAGACCATCAACACCCGCGCTTCCGCCAAAGGCTTCTGATCCCAACCAGGGGATACCCCCGATGTCTATCCAGCCCTCCACTAGATAGGCTGTCGCCGTGCTCGATCGTGCGCGAGTCCGGGTCCCCGCGAACGACTTCGCGTTTCAGTGGCAGGAGGTCCGCGAGGACGCGATGGCCGCGGTCGACCGCGTCGGGCGTAGTGGCTGGCTTGTGCTCGGCGAGGAGGTCCGGGCATTCGAGCGCGAACTTGCCGAGTGGTGGGGGATTCCGCACGCCATAGGTGTGGCGAGCGGGCTCGATGCCCTGGAGATCGCGCTGCGATGCGCCGGCCTGCCGCCCGGCGCACGTGTGCTCACGACGCCCTTGACGGCGTTCGCGACCACTCTCGCAATCATTCGCGCCGGGTGCGAGCCGGTCTGGTGCGACGTCGATCAGTCTGGCGGCCTCGATCTCGAGCAGGCAGAGGCTGTTCTGAGCGCGGACCGCTCGATCCGCGCGTTGATGCCCGTGCATCTCTACGGGCACCCTATGGATCTTCGTCGTCTCGAGCAGCTCGCGGCGGAGCATGAGATCACCCTCGTCGAGGACTGCGCGCAGTCGGTCGGCGCTGAACGTGACGGTCGGGCAACTGGTGCCGCAAGTATCGCTTGCGGCACCAGCCTATATCCGACTAAGAACCTCGGCGCAATGGGGGATGGTGGAGTCGTCCTGACCGCCGACGCCGCAGTGGCTGAGCATGCAAGACGTCTGCGCAACTATGGCCAGAGCGGAAAGTACGAACATGAGGAGATAGGACTCAACAGCCGACTCGACGAGCTGCATGCCGCGATCCTGCGGTCGGCGTTTATGCCTCGCCTCGAGCAGTGGCTCGCACGGCGGCGCCTGATCGCCCACCAATATGTCGAAGCTCTCCGCAGTAGCGCGCTTCGTCCATTGCAGCCCGCTGGCGGCCGATCGGCTCACCATCTCTTCCCGGTCGAAGTGATCGAGGGCGATCCGCAGGCAGTCGCGACAAGCCTAAGCGAACTTGGAATCGGCATCGGTCGCCATTATCCGTTCCTGTGCTCTGATCAGCCTGCCGCGCGCGGCATATCTCCGTGCCACCGAGAGCACTTGCCGGTCTCCCGACGAATCGCCGCCCGCGAGCTGTCGCTGCCAATCTACCCGCAGATGACCGACGCCGAGATCGAGTCCGTGATAGATGCGTGCCTTGAGGTCTGTAAGTGAACACCCCGGCTAATACGCTCGTCGTCCCGATCTACCGCAACGCCAGCTCGATAGCTGTTCTCGTGGAGACGATTGCGAACATCGCAACGCAAGTCAACGGTGGACTTGAGGCCATCTTCGTGATCGACGGGAGCCCGGATGACTCCAGCGCTCGGCTGCAGGATGCTCTGCTCCCGGGCCTCGTGGATGCTCGAATCATCGAGCATTCCCGGAATTTTGGCGCATTTGCAGCGATCCGCACCGGCATGTCAGTCGCCCGCGGGCACTACATCGCGGTGATGGCGGCCGATCTCCAGGAGCCCCCCGAGCTCGTCGTCACGTTTCTCAACCGACTGGCGGCCGGGAACGTGGACGTGGTGGCCGGGCAGCGGAAGAGTCGCAACGACCGCAACGACGGGCTCGCCAAGCTCTACTGGATGCTCTATCGCCGGTTTGTACTAGCGGAGATCCCGCCCGGAGGCGTCGACGTGTTCGCATGCACCGCCCCCGTCCGGGACGTGGTGTGCGCACTCGAGGACGTTCACACCTCGCTCGTAGCCCAGCTGTTCTGGGTCGGTTTCAGGCGAGAGCTTGTGCCCTACGATCGCCTGCCGCGTGCCGGGGAGAGCGGGTGGACACTGCGTCGCAAGTTTCGCTACCTCTCCGACAGCGTATTCGCCTTCACTGAGCTTCCCGTCAGACTTCTTTGGCTAGTGGGGCTCGCCGGCATGACTCTTGGTGCTGCCCTCGGAGCGACTGTGCTCGTCACGCGCATTACCGGGGCTATAACCGTCCCCGGGTATGCCACAACAATATTGATACTGCTGTTCTTCCTCAGCTTGAACTCGCTGGGCCTTGGCATCATCGGCTCGTATGTATGGCGAGCTTATGACACGATCAAGAGGCGTCCGGGAGCGATTGTCCGCGACGTCATCGAAATCCCAAAGCGGCAAGTGGATGTCTGACGCCTTCATACATAGACAGGCCCTGTGCGAGAGTGACGACATAGGTGAGAACACCCGTATCCTTGCGTTTGCGCACGTTCTCGCGGGCGCCCGAATTGGTGCCGGCTGCGAAGTGGGGGATGGCGCGTTTGTCGATCGCGACAACAGTATTGGCGACCGTGTAAAGATCGGCAGCGGCGCTCGCCTTTCGAGCGGGGTCAAGCTCTGTGACGACGTCATCGTGGGAACTAACGCGACCTTCTCGAGCGAACCAAACCAGTGCGGCGCATATCTTGACGACGGGCAACGCACCGTCGTCAATGCTGGGGCCTCCATCGGAGCCAACGCCACCATTTTGACCGGAGTCGAGATCGGACGCGGAGCGAACGTGAGCGCCGGCGCAGTGGTCACACGCTCGGTACCGCCAAACGCCATCGTCGTCGGGAACCCAGCTTACATCGTAGGCTACTCTGAGACGCGGGCCGCGGATACCAGCGACCAACGCATTTTGCCCAGCTCGCCGGCCGCTGTCGATCTGGGTGTGCGCGGTGTCCGTTTGGAGCGCTTTGCAGAATACTCAGACCTGAGGGGAAGTCTGACCGCTGGCGACCTTCCGGACGATGCTGTTCCATTCGCACCCAGAAGGTGGTTCCTCGTCTACGACGTGCCCAATCAGGAGGTTCGAGGAGAGCACGCTCACAGGGTTTGCCACCAGTTTCTCGTCTGCGTCTCAGGAAGCATGACCGTGGCGGTTGACGACGGCACGCGTCGGACCGAGGTCACACTCGACTCACCCACGCTCGGCCTGTATGTACCGCCGCTGGTTTGGGCTAGTCAATTTCACTATGGCCCGGACTCCGTGTTGCTGGTACTAGCTTCTCACCCATATGATGCTGGCGACTACATTCGTGACTACGAGATCTTCCTCGCTGCGGCAACGAAAGCCGAATCTGGCGACGTCACGCAGAAGGACGCTCCCAAGCAAGCGTCTGCCGCTCCAATGTTCGAAGCTCATCGAGCGTTGTGAGGGTAGGTACAACATCCATACCCCTAATCCACACTAGCCCGTCGGGGAGCGGGTTGACACGCTTTTCGAGCCTGGGCGGGGTGCCGTCGATAACTAGGTTTCGTAGGATCATGGGCATGTTCAAACCGGCGCGAGTGAAGAAGTAGATCGTTGTAAAGAAGCGGCCGATGTTGATCTCCGTTAGGTGCGGGATGCCGTCGAGGCTGTATGTCATATCGACGCCGAAGACACCGTGTGGAGTGGGGTCGATCGCGAGTATCGAGGCGCGCGCCAACTCGTCAATCGCAGGGTCAGCAACCGTGGCCGCGACCCGTGTAACACCCGTGACTCCCGCGGGTGCACGGTTCGAGAATGCCCACTCGTAACGACGGCGGGTCTGGGCGACGATCAGCTCTCCCTCCCACCAGACTGATTGCCACGTGATGCTGTTGCGCCCGAGCATGCTCGCCGCCGTGAAAGCACCCCATCCCTCAAAGCGGTCGATCCACGCACTGCCGAAATCCGCCGAGTCAGTGGCAATAGCGCCACTACCGCCGCCGCCCTCGATCGCCCGCAGCCAAACCTCAGGACCAAGTCTCGTGATTGCCTCGTCGAGGTCGGCGCGCGAGTTGAGAAGCGCCGTTGCAGGCACAGGCAATCCTGCCTTCGCCCAGATCTCATACGACTGGTACTTGTCGACACACACCTCGACCGTTCGCTGGGCAGGCAGCGGAACTGCAACCCCCCGCGCGATGATCTCATCGCGCAGCCGTGACACCGCGCGTACCTCAAAATCGTGCTGCACGAGTAGCAAACTGGGCCCAGTCCTCTCCAGAAGCGCCAGCAGGACCTGATTGTAGACGGGACCGCCCGCCTCGGGAACCAGATGAGCCTCGTCGACATCGGTTAGGAACAAATCGGCTGGGGAAGATGACTGCCCTATGAGGTAGTCGCCGCTCGCCGATGCGCGCAGCGATTTGACGACGTTGTTACCCGGCGCTCCACCGACGCCGCCGATCTGCACGCGCACGCTCGACATCGATCTCAGCCGCGCCCGATTACGTCCATGGAAGCCCGTTCGAGGGCGACCACGTGCTCGATCTCGCGGCGCAGCCCATCGCTCAACCCAACTCGATGCCAGTCACCGATCGTCTGACGAAGCAGCGTCGTGTCGAAGCTCACAGATGCAGGGTTGGCATGATCGCTCAGATACCTTATGCCTCCGATGAAGCCGACGATATCGATCAGCGTCTGAGCGATCTCCTCGAGTGTGTACGTTTCGGCGGCCGCCAGGTTCACACACTGCGGCATCCCATGCCCGAGCACCGCTAGACGGCGAATCGCCTCAGCCGCATCATCTACATAGAGTAGGTCACGGCGTGTCTGGCCATCCCCGACGACCGTAGGTGGACGTCCCTTCATGAGCGCTCGGATGGCCGAAGGGACGAACTTCTCGTACGCCTCCTCGCCCGGCCCGTAAAGGTGACCTATCCGCATGACGCACACCTCGTAGCCGCGGGCGTGCCCATCCTCGAACGTGATGTGCTCACCGAGCAGCTTTGAGGCGGCATACGAGTCGATTGGATCTAGCGGCGAGCGCTCGGTCAACTCGCCCTCGCCTCGCCACCCATAGACGTCAGCCGTGCTGGCCAGCATGACCCGGCGTGGCGACGGGTCGAGAGCGCTTAGCAGCGCCTGCAGCCCGAGGACATTCGAGCTGACGATCCGCTTGACATCCGATACTCCCGCGATCTTAGTGGTCCAGGCCGCGAGATGGATCACGACATCGACATCCCCGTGATCGCCCGGTTGGAGCTCGTCCAGTCTCATGCCAAGCGGCCTAACGGTCAGCTCGGGATCGGCTTCGAGACACAGCCGCACACGCTGGCCTAGAAAGCCCGTCTCTCCGGTCAGCAGTATCTGTGTCGTCGACACGGGCGCAGCATACATGCAGCTATGGCCGCGCTATGTCCACAGCCGCTCCCTTCTCGGCTGGCTGCCCGTCACGGGCCGGACCGGCAGCCCGAAACGACCACAGCCGATTCGCGAGAAAGGTAACTGGTGCTGCGATCAGAATCGACAGACGCTGGGCAACGGCAGGGTGAAGCCCTACCGCTGAGTAGAGGACCGCGAAGCTCGCGTAGTTGACGACAAAGCTGGCGGCCGCCACCACACAGAAGCGCCCGAGGTCGTTGTGGATCCTCCGACCGCTCGGCGGAAATGCCCACACACGAACCAGTGAGAAGTTGAATATGCCGTTGATCACGAATACGATGCCAAACGCCACGTAGGGCGCGATGCCGATCGCGAGCTCGCCTATGTAGAGCACGATCGCCAGTGCGTATCCGCTGAGTGCGACCATGCCATAGCGAACGAGCTGCGCAATAGGGTGCTCCACAGGGGCCAGCCGCAAGGCACTGACGATCAGCTCCACCCCTTCGCGGATCCTCCTCTCCCACCATCTCGACACGGTTGAACGGCCGGGAGCCGACACTAGCTTAGCTAGTCTGCGGGCTCGCGCGGTTTTGCCGCGTCGACGATCGAGGCTTACTACACAATGCGGTCATGCTGGCGACCCGAAGCAGCACCGTAGCAATCATAGCCGGCTCCTGAGTCAAGCACTGCCAGGCAGCACGCGTCGGAGCCGCCGAAGGCCTTGGAGCGCGTCGGGCCTGCCGCCCCCGCCCGCGACGACAGCCTCGATCATGCCGACCGCGATATCACAGCAGCGAGTAATCGATTCCAGCATCAACTGAAGTGCAGGTGGCTGCTGGTGTTGCTGACCACATGCCAGATCACAGCCATAAACGCCGCATAGGCAACGACGATGGCGGCCGCAGTGCGAAAGCGACGGACGCCGGTGTGCGCCGCGCCGATCGGGTTTGGCCAGCCCGGC
>DATBYJ010000257.1:0-13750 GCA_036513795.1 Solirubrobacteraceae bacterium
TCCACCGACGCGATCATGTCCCCACCCGTCAGGAACGGCTCCATCTCCTCCAACAGTTCCCGGCGGCCGTGCAACACGCCGATTCCCGTCGGCCCCACAGCCTTGTGGCCGGTCCACGCGTAGAAGTCCACCCCCAGAGCAGCCACGTCTACAGGCATCTGCGGCACCGCCTGCGCGCCGTCCACCAGCGTCACCGCGCCTGCCGCACGCGCCCGTGCGGCCATCTCCGCCACTGGGTTGATCGTGCCCAGCACGTTCGACACGTGCGCGAACGCCAGCAGCTTCACATCGCCACGGGCCAACTCTGCGTCGAGCTGATCCAGCGACAGCTCCCCGTGCTCGTCCACCTCCAGGTAGCGCAGCTGCGCGCCGCGCTCGCGGCACAGCACCTGCCACGGCACGATGTTCGCGTGGTGCTCCATCTGCGTGATCAGCACCGCGTCGCCCGCGCTCACGTTCGCGCGTCCCCACGCGTACGCCACCAGGTTGATCGACTCCGTCGCGTTCTTCGTGAAAATCGTCGTCCGCGGCTCACCGCCAACGAACGCCGCCACCAACTCGCGCGCCCTGTCGTACGCCGCGTCCGCCGCCTGCGCCAGCGCGTACACGCCACGATGCACGTTCGCATTGTGCCTGCGCAGGTGCTCCGCCATCGCCTCGATCACAACCTCCGGCTTTTGTGAGCTCGCCGCCGAATCGAGGTAGACGAGCGGCCGCGGTGGGTGGGCATCGGATCCGCCCAAGCTCCGGGAGAAGATCGGGAAATCAGCGCGCACCCCACCCAGACTCCCGGAGGGAGTCTCTATAAGACTGTCGTTCTCAGCGACTGGCGGCATAGGCCTCGATGTCATCACGCGCCGCCGCGAGCTTCTTCTCGACCTTCCCCCGCACGAGCTCTTCCAGCGCCTCGTCCTGCAGCTCTGCCACCAGCGGCTCAAAGAAGCCCTCCACGATCACCTTCACAGCCGCCGCGCGATCGAGGCCGCGCGTCTGCATGTAGAAGATCGCCGTCTCGTCCAGCTCGCCCACCGTGCCGCCGTGCGAAGCGGACACGTCATCCGCCGACACCAGCACCGACGGGATCGCGTCCACGCGGGCTTTCGGCGAGAGCATCATCGTGTGGATCTGCAGGTAGGTGTGCGTCTGCTGCGCACCCGGGTCGATCTGGATCAAACCCTCAAAGCTCGCTCGGCTCTCGCCCGTCGCCGTCCCACGCCAGTGCACGTCCCCGCCCGACGGACCCGTTTCGTGCAGGTCCACCGCGAACACATCCAGGTGCTCGTGCGCCTCTGCGAAGAACAGCCCTCGAAACGCCATGTCGCCACCCTTGCCCATGACCGCGAGCTCCAGATGCTGGCGCACCAAATGGCCGCCCAACAGCGCCGGCAGCCAGTGGCAGTAAGCGTCTCGGCCCACGCCCACGAAGCGCGTCGAGACGTCGAACACCTCGCCAGAGCCCCAATCCTGCAGCTGCGCCACGCGGCAACGCGCGCCGTCTTGCAGGTACAGCTCAAAGGCACTCGCGTGTAGCGCTTGACCCTCGAAATCCTGCGCTAGGTCGTACTCCTGGACGCGGAAGTCGCTCATCGGGGCGCCGACCACAAGCGTGCGCCCATACTGGGCAACGCCCGCCCGGTCGATTGCATACACGATCTCAAACGGCTCCTCCACCACAACACCCTGGGGTACATACAGGAACGCGCCCCCTGTCCAGAATGCCGCGTTCGCGGCCTCCAGCTTGTTGCGGTCGATCGGCATCCGCTTGCAGTACCACTCCGATGCCAGCTCGCGATGCTGCTCAAACGCCTGCTCCAGCGAGCACAGGATCACACCCTTCTCGGCCAGCGCCTCGTCTAGTTGCACCTGCACAACCGCGCCCGCGCTCTGCACGATCCGCCCCGCACGCGGACGGTCCGGCAGCGTCCGGCTCACTACGTCCGGCACACCGCTCTCCGCCACGCTCGTCGCCAACGCATCGAGATCGAGGCTCTCCAAGCTCGTGGTCCAAAAGCCCGACCGGCGCCACACCGGTAGCTCCGCTGCCTCGTACGCTTTCAGCGCCGCCTCGCGCAACTGCTCGAGCGTGCGTCCGTCACCTGCACCTGCGCCGTGCAGCGCGTGATAGAGCGTCGCCTCGCGATGGCGGCCCGGCTTCATCTGCACTGGCGCCGCGCCGTTTGTCACCGCGCCATTGCCCGGGTTGGCGGTTGCGCCGTCGCCCGCGCCGTCGTCTGTCGCGCCGTTTGACTCAGACACTGCTGTCACCGGCCGCAACCGCGCCGGCCCCAACCTCTTGGCGGATCTGGTCATAGCCCTCGCGCTCCAACCGTTCCACCAGCTCCACGCCACCCTCCAGCACGATCTTCCCGTCCATCAGGATGTGCACGAACTCGGGCTTCACGTAGTGCAGGATGCGTTGGTAGTGGGTGATGATCAGCGCACCCAGGCCCTGCTCGTCGTGCAGCTTCTGCACGCCCTCCGCGACCGTGCGCAGCGCGTCGATGTCAAGCCCCGAGTCGGTCTCGTCCAGGATCGCCACGTCCGGCTGGAGCATCGCCATCTGTAGGATCTCCGCGCGCTTCTTCTCGCCGCCCGAGAAGCCGTCGTTCAGGTGGCGCGAGGTGAACGCGCGATCCACGTCCAGCAGCTCGATCGCGTGCTGCAGCTGCGTACGGAACTCCTTCACCTGAATCGGCTCGTCGCGCTTGGCGTTGATCGCCATCCGCAGGAAGTTCGCCACCGACACGCCCGGGATCGACACCGGGTACTGGAACGCCAGGAACAGGCCGGCCTTTGCGCGATCGTGCGGCTCGGCATCCGTGAGGTCCTCGCCCTTGAAGACGATCGAACCCTGCGTGACCTCGTAGGAGGGATGACCGAGCAGGGTGTTCGCCAGCGTCGACTTGCCCGATCCGTTGGGCCCCATCAGCGCGTGTATCTCGCCGCGGTTGATCTCCAGGTCGACACCGCGCAGGATCTCGCGCTCCTCAATGCGTACGTGCAGGTCTTTGATCTCTAGGTCTGCCATGGTCGGTCGTCAGGCTCCCGTCGTCAGGGTTGGTGATTGTTGTGCCGGCGTGAGCGACTCCATGCCCACCGTCGGCAGAGCCGGCCCCGCCGACGTCGATTCCTCCGCCGGCAGCGTCGGGCTCGAAAGCAGATCTGACAGTGTCGTTTCGCGCAGCGTGCTCACGATCGAGAAGCGCACGCGTGTCCACAGTCGCTTCGTCGGACACACGTGGTTCGGACTGGACTCCCGCGAGCACACGATCGAGCCGTCCGAGGCCTGCGAGATGCACTCGATCGGTGCGATCGAGCCCTCCAGCGCCTCTACCACCTCCGCCATCGTGATCTCCTCGGAGGGCCTCGCCAGCATGTAGCCGCCCCGCGAGCCCCGTCGTGACTCCACCAGACCCGCCTTACGCAGACGCGCCACCAGATGCTCTAGGTAGGCAAGCGGCAGGCCGTCGTGCGCGGCGATCTCCGCCAGGGGTATCGGCTCACCGCCAGCGCGTCGTGCCAGCTCCACCATCACGCGTACGCCGTACTCGGCCTTTGTCGAGAACATCATCTGATTTCCTACCTCGCAGCTAGGGTATCAGGGGGCCGCTGGGATCCAGGCTGGGTTGGGATCTAATGGTGGGTGGCATCGCCATCCAACCTCTCAACGTCATGGCTGATCCCTTCCGGTGTCAGCTCTTCAGACTCGAACAGCTCTCGCTTGTGTCCCGCCGGATCAATCAGCAGTACCGGCGCGTACTCGTCAAACACCGTTCGTCCGTCGCTCGCCGGCTTGATCTCATACGCGCGCCACACCGCGCGTAGCTGTGCTGGGGTACCCGTCAGGTATTGCACGCGCCCCGTCAACGACACTTCTGCCAGGAAGCGCCCCACGTTGCCCGGCGTATCCGCCTGTGGATCGGCGCTTACGATCAGTACCGCCGGCAGGCGCGCGTGTTCCTCTTGCAGTTCGTTCAACGCACCGCGAATCTGCTGGCCGATCAGAATGCACGTATCGCCACACGTCGAGTACAGGAAGCTCAGCACCACCACCTGGCCGCGGTAATCGCTGAGCGAGACGCGATCCTCGGACTGGTTGGTGAGCGTGAACGGCGGTGCGCTGATGCGGCCTGGAAATTGTGCGCCGCCGAGCTGTAGTTCGACGCTCGTCGCCGACTCCGAGGAACGTCCGCCATGCGAGTTGGACGCTCCCGACAGCAGCAGCACGACAATCACCGCAACTAGCGCTAACACCACCGCGACCAGCGCTAACACGGGTAGGAAAGAGGCCGTCCGGCGTCGCATGAGCACGCTCGTGAGAGTACGCCAGCATCGCCCAGCGCGGGCAAGCAGACAGGGCGACCGGTCGCTGGCATACATTTTGGCGATGCTCACCCAGCGCCATCATTCGACCCCGTTGATTCACATCGTGGGAGTCATCCTCGCCGTGCTGCTCGCCGCCGTGATCGTGCCCGCCGCGAGTGCTGCAACTGAAGCCACTGCTCCAGCGCCGCCAGCCAACGACACGCTGGCCGGCGCCCAGGCGATCTCCGTGCACAACCTCCCCGCCACGATCAACGGTACTGTCGTGGGTGCAACCACTGAAGGGATTGAACGCCAGTCGGCCTGCAGCGGTTCTACCAGCAACTCCGTCTGGTACAGCCTGCGCGTCACCAACCCTCAGCGGGTAGGTATTGACCTCGATGCCGGCGGCAAGCTCGACGCCACCGTCGACGTCTTCCACGCCGTGCGCTCGCAGCTGAGCTCCGTCACATGCCAGGAAACCGAAGGCGAAGGCAAGACCTCACTCTCCTTCCAGGCGTCCAAGAACGGCCTCTACGACATCAGGGTCGCCGCCTTGCAGAACTCTCAGCTAGCCGGCTTCACGCTCGAAGTCTTCACGCCCACGCCCGCCATCCGCCCACCTGGCACAGCATTGCCCGCGGCGGGCATCAACGGCCAGGTCGACCGCGTGCAGAACATCAACGCCGCCTACGCCATCACCATGCACGCCGGCGAGAGCTACCTGATCGATCTCGCCAACGAAACCAAAGGGGCGTGCGTCAGCGGTGCCCTATTTGCCCCCGGCACGAGCTCCTTCGGTGTGGAAGAAGGAGAAGGATCGAGCGGTGGGCTGCTCCACATCGAATGTGGCGGCTACCGCCTATTTACCCCCGGGCCCGGTGAAGGCGGCATCTACAGCTTCGACATAACTCCCCGCCAGTCCCGCAGCGGCGTACAGCGCTTCCACCTACAGGTTGCTCCCGCGGGCTCAGCCGAAACCGCGCCCGGGCTGCCCTTGGGCAACTACGCGCACGCCCACGGCTACCTCAACGGGCGCAGCGTGCATGTATTGCGCTTGTATCGCATGGAAATCACGAGCCACTCCAACCTCACACTCAAGCTGACCGCCCCCGAAACGGCCAACTTCAAGCTGCAGCTGCGCAACGCCAGCGGCAACGTAATCGAATGTCAGTGCGAAGGCGGCGGCTCACAGCGGCTCGAGCACCAACTGCACCCCGGCACCTATTACGCGGTCGTGTCCGTCGGCGGTAAGAGCTCCGGTAACTTCACGCTCGAGCGAGAGTCGCGCACCATCACCGCCACCACCGTCTCCTTCGGTACAGCCAAGGCTGCGCCAGGACAGGGGCTTGGCATCCAAGTCAAGGTCTCGCCCGCCGAGTCTGGGCCCGTGACCGTCGACATCGAGCGCTTCGACCCAGTCTTCGGATGGCAGTTCTATCGCCAAGAAAAGGCCTTCGCCAGCGGTGGCCTGGCCACCGTGCCGTTCGTAGCGCCAAGTGTCGGGCAGTGGCGCGCCAACGCCGCGTATGAAGGCTCCCGTACCGCCAGCCCCAGCTCCGTGGGCTACACCTATCTGCTCGTCTCCTAGCTGGGTGGGGCAGGGCGCTCGCAGGTGGCTCCGTCCGCCGCCGGCAACTGCGCCAACTGCCGCTACACTTTATGAAGTCCCTGAATCCCGACCCTGGTTTAGGAGTTTTCAAAATGAGCCCGTCTGGTGCGGAGCTTCTCCGCCAAGTCAAGAGCCAAATCCAAGAGGTTGACCCCGCCGAGGTCAACGAGCTGATCAGCGAGGGCGTTGCCGTCATCGACGTGCGCGAGACCGAGGAGTTCGCGGCGGGCCATCTACCGGGCGCCAAGCATGTGTCGCGGAGCTATTTGGAGACACGCATCGAGGGCGTCGTGCCCGATCGCTCCACACAGGTGATCCTCTACTGCCAGTCCGGCAATCGCTCCGCGTATGCCGCGCGTACACTCGCTGAGGATCTCGGCTACCAGCACGTGCGCTCGATGACCGGCGGGATCACGCTGTGGAAGGACCGCGGCTACGAGGTCGAGGTGCCGCGTTCGCTCAGCGCTGAACAGCGTGAGCGCTACTCCCGCCATCTGCTCATCCCCGAGATCGGCATCGAGGGCCAGCAGAAGCTGCTCGACGCCAAGGTGCTGCTGCTCGGCGCCGGCGGACTTGGCTCGCCTACCGCGCTGTATCTGGCCGCCGCTGGCGTGGGCACGCTGGGGATCGTCGACGACGATGTCGTCGACCTATCCAACCTGCAGCGTCAGGTGATCCACTCCACGCAGCGCATCGGCATCCCCAAGGTCGACTCCGCCGAGGAGTCCATCCATGCGCTCAACCCCGACATCAACGTCGTCAAGTACCAGACTCGTATCGACGCTTCCAACATCATGGAGATCATCGAGGGTTACGACGTGATCGTCGACGGGGTCGACAACTTCCCCACCCGCTACCTGCTCAACGACGCCACCGTGCGCCTGCAGATCCCGGTCGTGTCCGCCTCGATCCTCGGCTTCGACGGGCAGTTGTCCGTGTTCAAGCCCTACGACGGACCGTGCTATCGCTGCCTCTTCCGCGAGCCGCCGCCGGCTGAGCTCGCGCCCTCGTGCGGTGCCAACGGCGTGCTCGGCGTGCTCCCCGGCACGATGGGGCTGCTGCAGGCAACCGAGGTCGTCAAGCTGATCCTCGAGATCGGCGAACCCGCGATCGGGCGCCTGTTGCTCTACGACGCGCTCGGTGCCACGCTCACCGAGGTCAAGGTCCATCGCGACCCCGACTGCCCGATTTGCTCCCGCGACCCGGATGAGATCGCCGACGAGGAGATGGGCGTTTTTCCCGATTATGAGGCATTCTGCGCCGCAGCCGGCTAGCGGGCCGCTAGCATGCGCTCGGCCTGCTAATCATTCCCTGAACATGGCAACGATCAAGATCCCACCCGTGCTGCGCAACTCCGTCGGCGGCGAGAAGCTGATCGACGCGTCCGGCGAGAACGTGGGTGACGTGCTGCGCGACCTCGCCGCCAACCATCCCGCGACGCAGGATCAGCTGTTCTCCGCCGAGGGTGAGCTCAACCGCTACGTCAACGTGTACCTCAACGACGAGGACGTGCGCGTGCTCGACGGGCTGGATACGGCGGTCGGCGACGCCGACACGCTCGTGATCCTGCCGGCCATGGCCGGCGGGCGCTGCTAAGGGCCTGGCCCCACCGCTCCTAGTCCAGTCGCGCGTCCAATTCGGCTTTTCCGCCGCTGGCGTATCTACGCTTCGCGTCCAGGTTCGAGGCTGAACCTAAGTGTTTGTCCGGTGTCGAACGATTGGGTTGCGTCCTATGAGAATTCGCAGCGTCTCCACGCGCGCTTTCGTAGCAATCGCCCAGCGCGTCTGTGTCACCGCAGGCCTAGCGATGCTCGTGGCCGGCCTACTCGCGGCGTCCGCATCGGCGAGGTCAGGCCCACCCGTCTACAACCTGCGAATCACTGAGGGCGAGACGACGCTCCCAGAAAACCCGATCGAATACACCAGTGGCGACGCCAGCAATGAAGCCCAGGTTCAGGTGTCGATCGTTCGCGGGGGCCTGGTAATCGCCCGCAGTCACCCATCCAACGGCGGCACCGGGATGGGGCAGGTGCCGCAAGTCGGCGACGTAGTGAACCTGGAATCTCCCGTCGGGACGGTCGTCGGATCGGTCGTCTACGACGGCCTGCCGTCGATGGACCCGACCGTGTGTGCCGGATCGACCAACTTCTCCGGTCAAAACACGCTTGGAATGACAGTCAAAGGCAAATCTGTCGCGCTGGCGCTGCAAATCGAAAAGTACAGCACGCGTGAAGTGGAAACCAAGCCTCAGCATGCGCAGGTCACAGTGCTGACTGGCACGACTTTTGGCGGCAGCTTCCTCGCGCCGCTTGAACTCGGGCAGACCGTCACCGCGATCGAGTCGCTCGAAACGCCGCTTGCCGGTGGCGCGATCTTCGACTACACCAGCGAAAACTCTCGCCCGGTAGCCGGGTGCCCGCCGGTTGTCGTGCCGCCGCCTCCACCGCCGCCTCCGCCGGCACTGTCCGGTTTGCTGCTGAAGCTGCCTCACTTCACGATCCTGTCACTGCTGAAATCCGGGTGGCACGACCACGTCACGATCAACCAGCCCGGCACGATCACCCAGGATCTCTACCTGGAGGGTGGCAGGCTGCCGGCCTTCGCGGCTTCGACCAAGCCACATAAGAAGCCTCGGCCCGCGTTGCTGGTAGCGCATGGCGCCGTGGTCGCGAGCAGCGCCGGGACCGTCGCCGTGTCGCTCAAGCTCACCAAGAAGGGCCGTCTCAAGCTCAAGTCGGCGAAGAACGCGAAGCTGGTGCTGATCACCACGCTGCGCAGCCAGTCGGGCGCCAAGATCAACCTGGGGCGTCACACGATCTCTCTTCGTCGCTAGGGCACTGCCGATCGTCTCACAGACACTGGGTGTCCTGCTGTCGGCGCTTGTGTGGCTGCAGCCACCAGCCGTTCTTCCCACCCCCTCCAGTGGAGGACCAGAAGGACCGCCCCGGCCATACGGCGTCGAACCGCCGACTGGAGGGCCGGGGAAGGCCACGAGCCCACGACTGACGCGCGCGCAAAACCGGATGCTGCTGCATGGGCCGTTCCCGCGCTCCGGCCTCACCCGCGGCGTCTCCGAAGGCGCGCTGCTAGACAGCGAAGCAGCCGCCGTTCGCAGCCTGGCAGTGACGCGCATTCGCGAAGCCGGAGCGAGCATTGTGCGCATCCCCGTCGACTGGCGCTCCACGGTCGCTGAAGACCCACCCGCGAGTTTCAATATGTCCGATCCCAGCAGCGTGGACTACCGCTTTGCGCCAATCGACGCGGCCGTTATCAGCGCCGTGTCCGCTGGCTTGACGCCACTGCTCGTCGTCTCCCACGCCCCCGGATTCGCCGAAGCATCGCCGCGCTGGCCGTACGCCTACCCCGGCAGCTGGGCGCCCAGCCCGGCAGCACTTGGCGAATTCGCGACTGCGCTTGCACGACGCTATGACGGGTCGTTCCCCGATGCCCAGGCTCCCGGCGGCGTGCTGCCGCGCGTGCGGCTCTTCCAAGCGTGGAACGAGCCGAACCTCACCCGCTACCTGGAGCCCCAATGGGTAGTCGAGGAAGGGCGCTGGGTCGCGTTCTCAGCGTTGCTCTACCGAGAAATGCTCAACGGCTTCTACGCCGGCGTGAAGTCCGTCGACCCCAGCGATACGGTCATCGCCGCCGGCGTGGCCGCCAACGGCGACCCCGAAGGCGTTGGGCGCATGCAGCCAGTGCGCTTCCTCAAAGAACTGCTGTGTCTCAGGCCCCCTGCCGATGGTCGGGGCGGTGCGCGCCGAGTACCAGTTGCGCGGCGAGCACCACTCACGAGCTGCCCGCAACCGCCCCATTTCGACGTGCTCGCTTTCCATCCACTGTCGGTCGGCGATCCCAACGCGGAGGCTTCCTCCTCACTCGACGTGTCGATCTCCGACGCCGCCAAGGTCACCGGGCTGCTCACACAGGCCGAGCACCTCGGCACAGCGTTGCCGCGGAGGGCGAAGCCCGTTTGGGTGACGGAGCTCAACTGGGAAAGCGCGCCCCAGACATTGCATGGGGTGCCACCTGCGTCGCAGGCGAAGTGGGTATCGCGGGCGCTACACCGGCTGTGGGTGGCCGGCGTGAGCCTCGTCGCATGGCAGTTTTTGGTCGACCCATATCCGGGGGTGCGCGCCGAGACCCCCACCGGTGGCACCGTCGAATACCCACGGCCCGCCGGTCTCTACAGCGCCGGCACCGGCGGCAACCCCGAAAGCGCCCAGCCAAAGCCATTCCTACGGGGCTTCAGCTTCCCCTTCGACCCTCTACGCGTGAACGCCAAGACCGTGCGTGTTTGGGCGTTGCTGACGCATCCGCGTCAGGCCGTGCTGCTCCTGCGCGAGCGACATGCTGGTGGCACCTGGCGGACGGCGGCAAGCCTTCACGCCAATCGCTACGGCGTGCTCAACGCGCTTGTCTCACTGCGGGGGGCGCTTCGGCTGCGTTTGCGGAGTGGTGGGCTCGACTCTGCGGTCGCGTCGATCTCTGCTTCTCGAAGTCGGCTTTGACGCTCGTCATACGCGGAAGCCTTGACGATCTCATCAGCATGAAGCGCGCTAGCGCCAGGCCTGTCGACCTGGAAGATCTCGCTGCATCGACCGGGTCCCGTATCATTATGCTACGCTGCGTAGCAGTCTTCTACCAAGGAGTTTCTCATGGCTGCCACCGCCGACCGGCCAACGCGAGTTGCATCGGACCTATTCGACAGCGCAGTCGTTGAGGCTGCCAAGGAGAATCGTTCAGCCAAGCAGCAGCTCGAGTATTGGGCGCGCGTAGGGAGGTCGGTTTGCGCGCGACAGACAGCTTCCAGGCATCGGGTAGAAGCGGCTTTGGCAGGGGTTCTCCCAGTCGAGCATCTCTCCGATGAGGAGGGAATCGTGTTCGATTCTGAGGTGCAGTCCCGGCTAGACACGCGTCTGCGAATGACAAACCTTGGTGCGGTCCTTGCCGCGCGCGGGGTCGCGACCGTGGCGCTGAACGAGCAAGGCGAACTGACGGAGTATCGGCCTGACGGAACGAGCGCGTCCGTTTGAAGCAGCTGCATGTGGTCGTTGGACCGAATGGCTCGGGCAAGACCACGTTCGTCATAGAGTTTCTCGCGCTCGAGCTGCCGGGCTACGTGTATGTCAACGCGGACGAAATCGCCAAGGCCAGGTGGCCTGCCGACTCCGATGCGCACGCCTATGAGGCCGCTCAGGTAGCTGCCGAGACGCGCGCGCACCTCATCGCCAGCGGCCGGTCGTTTATCGCCGAGACCGTTTTCTCACATCCGTCGAAGCTCGAGGAAATTCGTTCTGCGCAAGCGGCGCACTACCACGTTGTCCTCCATGTGATGCTCGTGCCAGAGGAGCTGGCGGTCAGGCGCGTTGCGTACCGTGTGCACGCGGGCGGGCACGACGTACCGGAGCACAAGATTCGTGAGCGCTACCACCGGTTGTGGCGACTCGTTGCTCACGCTATCTCGCTGGCGGACAGGGCCGTTGCGTATGACAACTCGCGGTCCTCTGGTCCAGTCAAGATCGCGGAGTTCTTCGGGGGACTGCCAATCGGGGCAGCCACCTGGCCGAAGTGGGCGCCTGAGCCAATGGTCTCCCGCTGGGGCTGATGGAGCGCACGCGAAGGCACCGCGCCGGATGTCGAGCGCTTTCTCAGCACGGCAAACGGAGATGGTCGTTACGGGGCTGCGATCGTGCTCTCAACTGGCCCGGCGTCGCCGACGCTCGTGCCAGCGTTAACCCCCGGAACATGGCTCATCGCATGCTCAGCCAGCGCGGTGATCGTCAGCGAGGGATTCACGCCGACATTGGCGGGCACGGCCGAGCCGTCGCACACGAGCAGGTTCTCGTAGCCGAACACCCGCTGGTGTGCGTCCACGACGCCCCGGGCGGGGTCCGCGGCGATAACGGCGCCGCCGAGGATGTGCGCGGTGGTGGGGATGTTGAACAGCGCCTCGCTGACAGCGCTCTGGGCGATCCCGCCGGTGCGCTTGGCGAACCATTCAGCGGCCTGGTTGGCGATCGGGATGAACGTGGGCATCGGCCGCTCGGGGTCCTGTTCGGTCCTTAGCCAGAACGTTCCAAACGGGCCTTTGTGGGGACGTAGCGAGATCGCATTGTCGAGCGTCTGCATCACGAGGATGATGATCGTGCGGCGTGACCAGTGTTTGGGGAACATCACCTGCGCGAGGCGCTTGGGGTGCAACAGGATCTGCGCAAGCAGCTTCAAAGGGCGGGTGAGGCGCGTGCCGTCGCCGACCAGCAGCGTGTTCAGGCGATGCATCGAGTCGCCGTCGTTGCCGTAGGTGACCGTCTCGATGTGAGTATGTGGGTCGGGGTAGATCGAGGAGGTGATCGCCACGCGTTTGATCAGATCGTCCGGGTAGTCCTCCGGGACGGTCACCGCAAGGATTGACTCGGAGTTCGTGCGCACGAGCTCGCCCAGGCGCGCGGAGATACGCGGCAATGAGCCTTTCGTGCGGCACAGCTGCAGCAGCCGGTTGGTCCCCAGCGGTCCCGCTGAGACGACCACGCCACGCGCGCGCTGCACACGACGATCCTTGCGCAGCCATGCGCCCGAGCGGACACTTTCAACTTCATAGCCATCGCTCCCGTCGGCCGCGCCCAGCGGGCGGATATCGACGACGGTGCGTTCCGGCGTCACCTGCGCGCCGCGCTTCTCCGCGAAATACAGGTAGTTCTTGACGAGCGTGTTCTTAGCGCCGTGCGGGCAGCCGACCATGCAGCGTCCGCATAGCCGACAGCCGGTCCGCTCGGGACCCTCGCCGTCGAAGAACGGGTCCGGCACCGTCTTGCCCTCCTCGCCCTCGGCGCCGAAGAAGATGCCAACGGGCGTGCGTTTGTAGGTGTCGCCGACGCCCAGCTCCTCGCCAAGCTCGCGAAGCAGCTGGTCGGCCGGATCCTCGTATGGGTTTTCGACGACGCCCAGCATCCGCTGAGCTTCGGCGTAGTGGGGAGCGAGCGCACTGCTCCAGTCGGTCATGTCCGCCCACTGACGATCCTCGAAGAACGCGTCGGGCGGGACATACAGCGTGTTTGCATAGCCGAGGCTGCCGCCGCCGACGCCGCAGCCGGAGACAACTGAGACATCTTTGAACGTGGTCAGCCGGAAGATCCCCTTCATGCCCAGGCGCGGGTTCCAGAAGTAGCGCTTCAGGTCGGCGGTGGCCTTGGGGAACTCGTGGTCCGCGAAGCGCCTGCCGCACTCCAGCACGCCAACCGAGTAGCCCTTCTCGCTGAGGCGCAGTGCTGAGACGCTGCCACCGAAGCCCGAGCCGATGACCAGCCAGTCGAAGTCGAAGCTGTTGTGGGCGCCCGCCATTCCGCGCTGAATATTAGTGCGCGACTGGCTGAACAGCCAAACCGGCGGCTGAGTGTCGGCGAGGCGATCGATATTCGAAGCGCCCCGGTCCTCCCAGACCTCGCTATATTCCGTGAAGTAATGGCGGCGGAGCGGCTCAGGAACAGGCCCTGTGGGGGTCGGTACGGAGATATCGTGCAGTCGATCGGGCACACGCCGCTGGTCGAGCTGCCGAACCTGTCGCCCAAGCCGGGAGTGCGGATCTGGGCCAAGCTCGAGTCGCACAACCCGACGGGATCGGTCAAGGACCGGGTCGCCCGCGCGCTGATCGAGGACGCTGAGGAGAAGGACGCGATCGGCCCTGGGCAGACGATCCTCGAACCGACCTCCGGCAACACGGGCATCTCCTTGGCGATGATCTGCTCGCGCAAGGGCTATCGCCTGAAGGTGGTGATGCCGGAGAACGTCACCAAAGAGCGCACCCAGCTGCTGCGCATGTACGGCGCTGAGATCGTG
>DATBYJ010000258.1:0-24096 GCA_036513795.1 Solirubrobacteraceae bacterium
GCCGCGCCGCTGGCTGGCCGCGATCCGGCGGGTGTCGCTGGGATCGATGCGGTCGTGGAGGCGCTCGACCGTGGGCTATGTGCCGACCCTGAGCTGGCGGGGCTGCCGGGCCGTTTCCTGTTCGCCGTGGACGACGGCACGGGTGCGGTCGATTCGCTGCCCGCGGATGTGCAGCTGACGGCCGAGCGGGACGGCGAGCGTTGCGTGGATGGCGAGCGCTGCGTGGACGGCGAGCCTCATGCGGACGGCGAGCCTCACGTGTTTCGCCTGTGGCTGGACGGCTCTGCCACGAGCGTCGCGGTGGCGGCGGAGCGGGCACCAGCGGCCGCCTTGCGAGCTGCGCGCGGGTTTCTCGCGCTGCGCCTCCAGGGCGCGGACAGCGCCTGGCGCGTGCGTGAGCTCGAGGGCGGAGCTGAGCGACTGGCGCGCCACCTCGGGCTTGAGCTGCTCGAGCGTCCGTCCGCCGTGGCTCGCAGACGTGGTCTCGGCCTTCACATCCAACGCGACGGTCTGTTTGCGGTGGCGGTATTACCGCCGCTGGCGCGGCTGGATGGCGCTCAACTGACGCGACTCGCGGAGCTTGCCCGTGGGCTCGGCAGTGGTGCTGAGAACGACGCGTGTGTGCGGGTGTCGCCGTGGCGCACGCTCACGTTCGTGGACGTGCCAGCGTCGGTCGCGTTGCGGCTGTTGGGGGAGTTGCAGGGCATCGGCCTAATCGCCTCCGATGCGTCCGGCTGGTCGGGGCTGTCGGCGTGCGCTGGCATGGGTGCGTGCTCGAAGGCGCGTGCGGACGTTCGTGCAGCGGCGGCCGAGCGTGCGCTGGTGCGCGAGCCGAGCTCGCCGTTGGAGCATTGGTCTGGGTGTGAGCGGCGCTGCGGCGAGCCGGCTGACGCAGGCGTGCGCTTCGTTGCAACGGAACATGGGATGGTGACGCTGTGATCGACTACGAGCGCGACGGCGCGGAGATCTACAGACGCTCGTTTGCGACGATCCGCGCGGAGGCCGACCTGGAAGGTCTCGACCCGGTGCTGGAGCGTGTGGTGGTGCGCATGATCCACGCGTGCGGCATGGTCGACTTGGCGAGCGACGTGTCCTGTTCACAAGGCTTTGGGAAGGCGGCGCAGTCGGCGTTGGTGGCTGGCGCTCCGATCCTGTGCGACACGGGGATGGTGGCGGCGGGCGTCACGCGCTCGCGTCTGCCGGCGGACAATGAGGTGGTGTGCACGCTGTCGGACCAGCGTGTGGCGGAGCTGGCGGCGAGCATGCAGACGACGCGCACAGCGGCGGCGCTCGAGCTGTGGCGCGATCGCTTGGACGGCGCGCTGGTAGTCGTGGGCAACGCCCCGACGGCGCTGTTTCGTCTGCTTGAGATCGTCGAAGAGGGCGGCGCGCGGCCGGCGGCCGTGATCGGCATCCCCGTGGGGTTCATCGGCGCGGCGGAGTCGAAGCTGGCGCTGAGCGAGCACCCGGCGGCGCTCGAGTACGTGGTCGTCCATGGCCGCCGCGGCGGCAGTGCGATCGCGGTGGCCGCGGTGAACGCGCTCGCGAGCGAGGTGGAGTGATGGGCCGGCTATTTGGCGTGGGCGTGGGTCCGGGCGACCCGGAGCTGATGACGGTGAAGGCACGCAACGCGATCGCCGCTGCTGAGGTGATCGCTTATCCCAACGCGCAGCATGGCCAGAGCGTCGCCCGGCGGATTGCGGCTGGCTGCTTGCGTCCGGAGCACATCGAGCTGCCTTTGGCGTTCCCGGTGACGACGGAGATGACCGACCATCCGGGTGGCTATGAGGCGGCGCTGGGGGAGTTTTACGACGAGGCGGCGGCGGCGCTTGCGGCCCACTTGGACGCGGGCCGCGATGTGGCGGTGCTGTGCGAGGGCGACCCGTTCTTTTACGGCTCCTACATGTATCTGCACGAGCGCCTAGCGGATCGTTACGAGACGATTGTGATCCCTGGGGTGACCGGCTTCAGTGCGGCGGCGGCGAGCGCCGGCACGCCGCTGGTCAAGCGCGATGATGTTTTCATGGCGCTGCCGGGGACGTTGCCGGAGCAGGAGCTCACCACGCGGCTACGCAGCGCGGACGCGGCGGTGGTGATGAAGCTGGGGCGCACGTTTGCGAAGGTGCGGGGCGCGGTGGAGAAGGCGGGCGATGGTGCGCGCGGCATTTACGTCGAGCGGGCGAGCTCAGCGGAGGAGCGGATCGCACCGCTGCGTGAGGTTGAGGGCAAGGTGCCGTACATGTCGCTGGTGCTCGTGCCCACACGCGATCGTTACAGCGCCCAGAGCACGCAGACCGCTGCGGCCAGCCGATCGTCAGATGGCTCCGAGGTCGGGCAGTCAGCGGGAGCCGGAGCCGGGAGCGGCCACGGATCGGTCGTGGTGGTGGGCCTCGGCCCGGCTGGTCCGGACTGGCTGACGCCGGAGGCGCACGCGGAGCTGGCGAGGGCAGACGTGCTGATCGGCTATGAGACATATCTCGCGCGTGTGCCGGAGCGGCGCGGGCAGCGCAGGCACGCCAGCGACAACCGCGTGGAGGAACAGCGCGCACGACATGCACTGGAGCTCGCTGCGGTAGGCGCGCGGGTGGCAGTCGTGTCCTCCGGTGACCCGGGCATCTTTGCGATGGCTGCTGCGGTGATCGAAGCGGTCGACGAGGATGCGGCGTTTGCTCACGTGGAGGTGCAGGTGGTGCCTGGGGTCTCGGCGATGCAGGCGGCGGCGGCCCGTGTGGGCGCGCCTCTCGGCCATGACTTCTGTGCGATCTCGCTGTCAGATCAGCTGAAGCCATGGGAGATCGTGGAGCGGCGCCTGGACGCGGCCGGTGCGGCGGACCTGGTGCTCGCGCTTTACAACCCCGCGTCGCGCACCCGCCGCGAGCAGCTGGCGCGGGCCGTGGATGTGCTGCGTGGCCACCGCGATGACGACACGCCGGTGGTGCTTGCGCGGGCGGTGGGCGCTGAGGAGGAGTCGATCACCGTGACCACGCTCGGCTCGCTGGCCGACCCTGATACGGGCGAGCTCGACAGTGTCGATATGCGCACGCTTCTGATCGTGGGCTCCTCGACCACCCGCACGATCCATAGCAACGGCGGCCCGGCGCGGGTGTACACGCCGCGGCGCTACCCAGCGTGAGCGCGCTCGAGCTCGAGCGACCACGCCAGCGCCTCCGCGACCGTGGCGACGCTTGCGACGTCTGGCCGCGGTGGTCGCCGCACGACGATCACGGGCAGCCGGCGGGTGCGGGCAGCCTGGAGCTTGGCCTCTGTGAGCGTGCCACCGCTGTCCTTTGTAACCACCAGCTCGATCTGATGCTCGTCCATCAGCGCGAGCTCGCCGTCGAGCGTGTAGGGGCCGCGGTCAAGCAGCAACTGGTGACGGGGCGGCAGCGGCGGCTCGGGCGGCTCGACGCAGCGCACGAGAAACCACGCATCGCTGACATCTGCAAACGCGGGCAGGCCCTGGCGTCCGGTGGTGAGCATCACCCGCTCGCCCAGCGACGCGATCGTATTGGCCGCCTGCCTGAGGTCCGCAACCCAATGCCAGTCGTCTTCGGGTCCTTCGTTCCAGCCAGGACGCTGCAGGCGCAGCAGTGGCACGGCAGCGCGCGTGCATGCGCTGGCGGCCGACTCGGAGATGCGCTCGGCGAACGGGTGGGTGGCATCCACCACCGCCACCACGCCGCGTTCTTTGAGCCACCGCGAGAGCCCGTCGGGGCCGCCAAAGCCGCCAATCCTCACAGTCCCAGCTGGCAGTCGCGGCCGCGAGACGCGGCCGGCAAGCGAGGAGGTCACATGCACGCCCGCGGCGTCGAGCACGTCAGCGAGCTCGCGCGCCTCGCCGGTGCCGCCGAGCACGAGGATCATCGATGAGACGCCTGCTCGTGATCGGCATCGGCGCGGGTGACCCCGAGCACGTGACCGTGCAGGCGATCAATGCGCTGAACGAGGTGGACGTGTTCTTTGTGATCGATAAGAGCCATCAGACGGAGGAGCTGGTGCGCGTGCGCAGAGAGATCTGCGAGCGCTATATACGCGATCCTAATTACCGGATTGTGGAGATTGCCGACCCGCCGCGCGATCGCACCACGCCGGCGTACCGGGAGGCGGTCGACGACTGGCGCTCGCGCCGCGCGGAGCTGTGGGGGCAGGCGATCGCCGATGAGCTCGACGATGACGGCTGTGGAGCGTTCCTCGTATGGGGCGATCCGTCGCTGTATGACAGCACACTGGCAGTGCTCGAGCAGATCCTCGCTCGCGGCGCGGTGGCGTTCGAGCACGAGGTCGTGCCGGGGATCAGCAGCGTGCAGGCACTCACCGCCCGTCACCGCATCCCGCTGAACCGGGTCGGACGGCCCGTGCAGATCACCACCGGCCGGAGGCTCGCGGAAGGTTTCCCCGAAGGTGTGGATGAAGTCGTGGTGATGCTCGACGCCGACTGTATGTTCCGGCACCTCTCAGACGAGGGCCTGGAGATCCATTGGGGCGCCTACGTGGGGATGGACGATGAGATCCTCGTGTCCGGCCCCGTCAGTGAGGTGGGCGAGGAGATCGTGCGCCGGCGGGCGCAGGCGCGCGAGCGCAAGGGCTGGATCATGGATGCCTATCTGCTGCGGCGAGAGGTTTGAGAGAGCGCTGCTTTCGGCCTCGTGGGTGCTCATGCCTGCGTCGGCCAGTCACGCCCGTTGGCCAACCAGAGCTCGAGCAGCGGGTCGACGATACGCCAGCCAGTAGCCGTCGTCGCGTCGGAAACGACGTGACCGTCGCGCTCGAGGCGCTCGAGTGTGCCCTGGTTGCTGCCCGATTTGATGACCCCAAAGCGCTCTCGGGCGGCGTGACCTTGTAGCGGCGTCGATCGATCCGCAACTACGGCCACGAGTCGTCGCTCGCTGTTGGTCCACGAATCCCAAGCCGTCTGAACCTCGGGGGTGGCGTCGTGTGTGGTAGCGGCGAGTGCCGCGACCCACTCTTGGCTGGTCGCGGTTGTGTGAGGGCGCGTACTCTCGTAGAGATGGTGCGCGAGCAGCATCGCTCGTTGTGGATGTCCGTCCGCGGTCTGCAAAAGTGGCTCGAGCGCCTCGCCAGGGTCGCGGTTGCCCCGTTCGAACCTAGATCCGATGTAGTCGGCCAGATCCTCTGCCTGCAGTCGCGGCAGGTCGACCGGCTTGGCCTGGGCAAAGAATGCATGACGGCGATCCGAGAACAGATCCCGCATGAGCCCCGGATGGGATCCTGAGAACAGATAGGCAGCGGCGCTCCCATGTTGCTCCAGCTCGGAGCGGATCGTGCCCGCGAGGGCATCGCCGACCCGGACCACATCTTGGAACTCATCGAAAGCGATCGCGGACTGGCGCCCGTAACGCTCCTGCAGCTTGCGTGGTAGCGCCAGTCGATCTAGTAGGCCGGGCATCTGTGGCACGGGGGATACTTCGATGCCAACGCCAGCAGGTGCGGCCTTCACGCTTGGTCTCAGGGTCGTGACCATGCCGGTAAACCAGCGCTTCAGTCGCCCGTCGAGCTGCTCACGGTAGGCCCTCTCGATGCGCTCAGCGACATCGGCCGGCGTTAGTACCCCAAGGAAGTTGACGTAGATCGGTACAAAGCCATCTCGCTCGGCCGTTGCCAGCGCCGCCTTGAGCAAGGAGGTCTTGCCGTATCGCCTCGGTCCCTCGAGGCGACTGTTGCGAGTCTCCGCGACGCGCTCACGCAACAGTGACAACTCAGCCTTCCGATCGGCGAGCGACGCTGGTGGCTCCAGCGGTTCCTCGTAAATAAAGGGACTTCCCATCGGTGCAATATTTTAGCACCAAATGGTGAGATATCTATGCACCGTAAGGTGAGCTAACTATGCACCAAATTTATCCAGCCTGCCACCCCCGCGCGGATGGTCGTAAGCCCGGTGGTTCTAGTCGTCTGCTGTTGAGCGCTCGCGCTCGTGCGAGTACAGGTGGCTGTCGCGAAAGCCCTCCGCCGCCAGTGCCGGGCCAACGAGGATTGTCGCCGTGCGGCGCACGCCCGCCGCGTGCACGGTGGCGGCAATCGTGGCGAGCGTTCCGCGCAGCACAAGCTCGTCCGGCCAGCTCGCGCGTGCGACCACTGCCACCGGACAGTGCTCGCCGTAGTGGGGGATCAGCATCGCGGCGATCTCTTCGATCGCCTGTGCGCCGAGGTGGATCGCGAGCGTCGCGCCGTGGGCGGCGAGGCCCGACAGCTCCTCGCCCGCGGGCATCGCCGACGCTCGCTTGCCGTAGCGTGTGAGGATCACCGTTTGGGCGACCTCTGGGATCGTCAGCTCACGGCCAAGCGCTGCTGCTGCCGCCGCGAACGCAGGTACGCCGGGCGTGATCTCCCAGGGGATGTCCAGCGCGTCCAGCCGACGCATCTGCTCCGCCGCGGCGCTGTAGATCGACAGATCCCCCGAATGCAAGCGGGCCACGTCCTCGCCGCGCTCGTGCGCCGCCTGCAGCTCTGCCACGATCGCGTCCAGGTCGAGGTGCTGGGTGTCGATCACGCGGGCGCCCACGGGGGCGTGTGCGATCACCTCGCGCGGCACCAGTGCGCCGGCGAACAGGCACACCGGCGATGAGGCGATCAGGCGCTGTGCGCGCAACGTCAACAGGTCCGGTGCGCCGGGTCCAGCTCCGATGAAGTGGACCGTCACGCTGCTCCTCGTGACGCGCACGCGACAGTGAAGCGCGCAGCCGTCGGCGCGCTCACTTGCGCTCCTTGCGCGCGCTCCACTGCACCACCGGCAGTTGCCCCCGCCATGCCTCAAACGTGCCCAGCGGCTCCGCGTGGGCGATCTCAATGCGCACCAGCTCGCCACCGCGGCGTTCGCGCACGCCTGCCAGCAGTCGCTCGCCCTCGAGCGTCACCGCATTCGCCACGATCGTGCCGCCCGGGCGCAACGCGCCCCAGCAGCGATCGATCACTCCCCTCGTCGTCAGGCCGCCGCCGATGAAGATCGCATCCGGGCCTGGCAGATCGCACAGCGCCTCCGGCGCGCTGCCCGTGACCACCTCGAGCCGCGGCACTCCGAGCGCGCTCGCATTGGCGCGTGCGCGCTCCGCGCGCGCCGCATCCCGCTCGACTGCCACCGCCTGTGCGGTCGGCTCCGCTCGCAGCCACTCGATCGCGATCGAGCCACTGCCAGCGCCCACGTCCCACAACAGCGTGCTAGGCATCGGCGCGAGCGTCGCCAGCGTGATCGCTCGCACGTGGCGCTTGGTCAGCTGGCCGTCGCTCTCGTATGCGTCGTCCGGCAGGCCTGGCACCAGCGCCAGCACGGGAGTGCCCGGCTCGGCGACGCATTCGATGGCGATCGCGTGCAACGGGTCCGCCTCGCGCTCGCCCCACTCAGCGGCTGTCGACTCGCTGATCTGCTCTGCCTCGCAGCTCAACTGCTCCAGCACCACGAACCGGCTTGGGCCAAAGCCCCGTGCGCACAGCACTTGCGCGATCTGCGCCGCGCCGCCCTTGCCAGTCGCGTACACGACCACGCGCCGTCCTGGTTGCAGCACTCGCGCCACCGTCTGCGCCGGCTGTGCAACTGCGCTCACCAACTCCACCTCCGCAGCCGGCCACCCCAACCGCGCACACGCCAACGCAAACGCCGACGGGTGCGGATGCACGAGCAGCCGCTCGGGGGAGAGCCTGCGCGCGAGCGTCGCGCCGATGCCGTGCAGCATCGGGTCGCCGCTCGCCAGCACGCATACCCCGCCCGCCGTCCCCGCGTCGCTGCGCTCCACCAGTTCGTCCAGTAGCCCTTCGATCGGCGACGGCCACGGTCGCAGCGTCGCGCTCGTCGGCGCCAGCAGCCCCAGTTGTCGCATCGAGCCCACGATCTCCTCCGCCGCCAGCAGCGCCGCGCGTGCGCGCTCGCCCAGTCCTGCCCAGCCGTCCGCACCGATGCCCACCACCACCAGCCGACCGGCCGTGCCTGGTGGCTCCGCGAGGCTCATCGTGTCGCCGCCGCGAGCGCGGCCACTAGGCGTTCGTTCGCCTCTGGCGCGCGTGCCGTCAGACGCAAATCGCCGGCTCGGAGCCCCGGGAACGATGCAGCCGCGCGCACCGCGATCCGCTGCTCTCGCAGCGCCGCCAGCACCGACGGTCCGTCAGCCACCTCCACCAGACAGAAGTTCGCCGCCGAGGGCCACGTACGCACACCAACCACGCTCGCCAGCCGACGTTCGAGATCCTCCCGTTCCGCCGTCGCACGTGCAGCCGTGGCCGCCAGCGCATCGGGGTTTGCTGCCGCTGCGCTCAGCGCTGCCAGCGCCAGCGCGTTTACCGACCACGGTGGGCGCACTTCACGCAGCCTTGCCGCAAGCGCCGGCGCCGCGACCGCATAGCCCGCACGCAGCCCTGGGATCGCCAGTGCCTTCGTCAGGCTCCGCACCACAATCACGTCCGCCAAGTGCTCGCCCACCAGCGAGCCCGCTTCGCCCGGCACCATGTCCATAAACGCCTCGTCCACTACCACCACGCGCCCCGGACGGCGCAACGCCAGCAGCGTCGCCGCCGCGTCGAGCGTGCCGCTCGGCGACGCCGGGTTGCCCACGATCACCAAGTCCGCCTGCGCCGGTACCGCCTGTGGGTCGAGTGCAAAGCCAAGCTCGCGCTTGCGCAGCACCCGCACCACAGGCACCCCGTGTGCCCGCAGCGCCGCCTCCGCCTCTGTAAAACCAGGGTGCACGCATGCCGCCAGTGCCGGTCGCAGTGCCGCCGGCAACAGCCACAGTGCCTGCGCGCCGCCGTTTGTCGGCACGATCTCCCGCGGCTCGCGCCCGTGCAGCGCGGCCAATGCCTCGATGGCCTCGCGCTCGTCTGGATATGTGCTCACGCCCTCCTCCAAAGCGTCGCGCAGTGCCGAGCGCAGCCACTGCGGCGGCCCGCCCGCCAGCACGTTCACCGCGTGATCTGAGTCACCAGGGCGCACCGCGGTGTCGCCGTGGATGCGCAGCTCCGCGTGGTTCGTCGGTGCCGGTCGCGCCAGCTGCAGCGGGCGGCCGGCCACAACTAGCTCCACGCTCGCTGCCGCAGCACTCAGACGCTGGGTCGCATCGCCCAGTGTGTCCAGCCACGCCCGCGACGTTCGCTGTGCCGGCAGCACCCCCTCGCCCGCCTGCTCCGCCACCACAATTAGCAAGCCCACGCCGGTGGCCGCAGCCGTGCGCAGCAGCTCATCCACGTCCGCCAGCACCTCCGTGCGCACGCTCGCCAGCTCCTCAGCACGAGGTTCCGCGAACACGCCAGCACGGTCCATCGCACCTGCGATCCACACACCCAGTCCATCCACCAGCACGCACATCCCCTCCGCGCCGTCCACCACATCCGCCAGCCGCTTGTCCGCCTGCACCGTGCTCCACTCCCGCGGTCGCCGCGCCGCGTGCGTGCTGATCCGCTCGGCCATCGCCGGATCGCTCGAATCGGCCGTCGCTACGTAGCGGACCGGCAGATCGCTCGCCAGCGCCAGCTGCTCTGCCCGCGCGCTCTTGCCCGAGCGCGTGCCCCCCATCACCAGCGTCAGCGTCATGCCGCTGCAGTCGTCCCCGCCGCCGGCGCAGCCACAGCACGCACGTCCGGTAGCGTGCTCTGTGCCGCCCGCGCCGCCTGCGCAAAGCGCCACGCCAGCTGCCGGTGGGCTGCCCAGTGGACGTGCAGATAGCTCGCCTGCACCCCTCCGCGGACGAAGCCCTCTGAGCGCCGCTTGCCGCGCGCCGACAACGTCCACGCCGCACCGATCGCGCCGTCCGCCGGCTCGACCTGCGTGTAGTGGAACTCGTGCCCACGCACCCGCTCGCCCGCATCCAGCCACGGTGTCTCCGTCATCGCTACCGCCTCGCGGTAGCCAAGCGTCAGCCGGCCCGTCATGTACGCGCGCAGCGGCAGCGCGCCACACATCTCGTGCCCGTCCAGCTCTCGCGCCAGATACAACAGCCCGCCGCACTCCGCCAGCAGCGGACGGCCCGACGCCGCGAACGCTGCCACCTGCCTGCGCAGTGGCAGGTTCGCCTCGAGCTCCGCGCCGTATACCTCCGGGAAGCCTCCCGCCAACAGCAGTCCGCCCGCATCCGCCGGCAGCGCCTCGTCGCGCAGCGGGTCAAACGGCAACAGCTCCGCCCCCGCGCCCCGCAGCAGCTCCAGGTTCTCCTCGTAGTGAAACGAGAACGCCGGCCCCGCCGCTAGCGCAATCCGCGCACCGTCCGCTCGCAGCTGCATCCGCTCCATGTCGGCGCCCGCGGCCCCTGCCTGTGGCGACCACGCGCCCTCGCCTGCTCCCGCCAACCCTGGGGCGCTACGCGCGATCCTCTCAACCTCATCCAAATCCACGTAACGCGACATCGCCTCCGCGAGCGCAGCCAGCGCCTCACGTGCGCCCGCCTCGCGCTCGCCAGCAGGTACGAGGCCGAGGTGGCGCTCCGGTGTCACGATCCGCTCGTCGCGGCGCAGCGCACCCAGCACCGGGATGCCGAGCGGGTCGAGCGCTTCGCGCAGCAGCTGCTCGTGATGGTCCGAACCCACACGGTTGAAGATCACCCCCGCCACGTTCACCTCCGGGTCGAACGTGCTGTAGCCGTGCACGACCGCCGCCGCTGAGCGCGCCATCGCCGACGCGTCCACCACCAGCAGCACCGGTGCTCCCAGCAGCTTCGCCACGTGCGCCGTCGAAGCCAGCTCGCCTCGCCCCGACGCGCCGTCGAACAGTCCCATCACGCCCTCAATCACCGCCACGTCCGCGCCCTGTGCGCCGTGGCGCACCAGCGGCGCCATCAGCTGCGGGCCGCTAAGGAACGCATCCAGGTTGCGCCCCGGGCGCCCCGACGCCAGCGCGTGATGGCTCGGGTCGATGTAGTCAGGGCCGACCTTGAAGCCCTGCACGACCAGGCCCCGCGCCCGCAGCGCTCCGATCAGCCCGCACGCCACCGTCGTCTTGCCCGCCCCCGAGCTCGTGCCCGCGATCACCACTCGTGCGATCACACTGCCACCGTCCCGTCTCCCAGCAAGCACGCTGTGTCGACCACGCTCGCCGCGCCGCCCCGCGACCGTTCTGTAGCTGTCCGCTCCGTTAGCCGTTGTCCAGTCGCGCGATCCGCGTCCAATGCGTCCGTCGCCGACCACAGCAGACATGGCACCGGCGCGCCGTCGTGTTCTCCCGTGGCCGGGTCACAGCCGTGGTCCGGGCACACCTGCAGCGTGCCTCCGTTCGTGCGCAGCGCTCGTGCAAGTGGCGCCAGCAGCAACGCATCAGCCGCTTCGATCGCTGCCACCTTTCCGTCGGCGTCACGTTCGTGTGCTGCCTCGTCCGGCGCACCCACGTGCACAACGACGCGCGTTGGCGCTCTTTCGCCTCGCCTGTCCGCGCCGCGCCCGCCGATCCCGTTGTCTTCGCTGCCCGAGCCCTCTTCCATTGCCATCAACGCCGCTGCCGCCTTCGCCGCCAGGTCCGTCCCCGGCCTGCCCGTAGCGCCTCGCGGCACGATCGTCCGCGCGCCCAACAGTCGCGCGATGCCAATCGCTGCTCCTCGTGCGCCAATCACTACCGTCTCGCCGTCCAGTACTCGCCGCGGGATCGCTCCTGTGGGCCACACCACTAGCTCACGCCCAAACTGCCCTGAGCGCAGCGCCACTTGCAGCAGCTCTCCGCCCAGCGTTCGTTCCGGGTCCGGCCCCACCACCAGCATGCGGTGGCCGCGCAGGTGATGCACTCGGCCGCGTGACGCGCCGCGCCGGCCAGGCACGCTTTTGGCCAGCACGTGCGCAAGCTGTCGTGCCGTTGCCATCGCATCCCTGCGGTCGCGCCTGTCCACCCGCCACGCACGCTCGCCGTCGGCCACTTCGATCCCATGTGCCGCCGCCTCGACCGCCCCGCGGTCCACCGGTGCGTCCGGCATCCACCCCAGCAGCGCCGGAATCGCCGTCTCCGAGCCGACCGGCAGCCCGCTCGTCACCGTGTGCAGTGCCGTGATCACACCCTCATCAGCAAGGCCGTCCAGCACTGGCGTGTGCGCGCGCTCCAAGCTCGTCTGCGCTTCTCCAAGCGGCTCGCTCGCGCCGTCCAGGATCACCAGCACGTCCACCGCGCGACCTGCAACGGAGCCGTCGCCCTGCTCGTGCGCAGGCACGTCGTTCAGCGTCCTGGCGCTTACCACTCGATCCCCTGTTGCGCGCGGATGCCCGCGTCCATCGGGTGCTTCACCTTCACCACCTCCGACACCAGGTCCGCCGCCTGGATCAGCTCCTCCGGCGCGTCGCGGCCCGTGATCACCACGTGCTGGAAGCCCGGGCGCTCGCGGATCGTGCTGATCAACTCCTCCACGTCGATCCATCCCCACTTCAGCGGGTAGGTGATCTCGTCCAGCAGCAGGAACTCGTAGCGCTCCTGTGCGATCGCCCGCTTGACCTCCTCCCAGCCCTCGCGTGCCAGTGCCTCCGACTCCTCCAAGTCACGCGACAGCCACGACCAACCGTCGCCCATCTTCTCCCAATCGATGCTGCCTCCCTCAGGCGCCGCCGCCAATGCCGCCGCCGCCTTCGCCTCGCCCACCTTCCACTTGCCTGACTTCACAAACTGGAACACCCCGCAGCGATAACCCCGCGCCCACGCCCGCAGCAACATCCCAAACGCCGAAGTGCTCTTGCCCTTGCCGTGTCCCGTCACCACCATCAACAGCGGCTTGTCCCGCGGTTTGCGTCGCTTCGGCTCCGCGCTGCCCTGGTCGCCCGGACGGTGCGGCACGTCCACGTCATCCCCGCTGTGGCGGGCCAGCGTGTCGTCGCTCATGCTGCGCTCCTCCTTGGTCTCGACTCGCCCAGCAGCCGGTGCAGCCGTGCGCCCGCTGCGCTCGCAACCACGCTCGCCAGCTCCAGCCTCACCGGTCCATCCTCCAGGTCGATCACGTGCACCGCGCTAGCCGTGGCGCCCAGGCGCGCCGCCGCCAGCGGGATCTCACGTGCAGGGTCGTGCACGCGCCCATCCGTCAACACCACCGCGATCGCCCGGCGGCTGGGCTCGCGTAGCGCCTCGTTCGCGATCAAGCGCTCCGCCGCGTCCAAGCCCGCCGCCAGCGGCGTGCGACCACCCGCAGGCAGATTGCGGATCGCGTCCGCGGCTCGCTCCAACGGCGCGCCCGGAGCGATCACGATCTCAGCAGAGCGGTCACGGAAGGCGATCAGCCCCACGCGATCGCGCCGTGCGTACGCGTCGCGCAGCAGCTCCAGCAGCGCGCCCTTCACCCGCGCCAGCCGCTTGCGGGCACCCATCGACCCGCTCGCATCCACCACTAGGCATAGGAACGCGCTCTCGCGCCCCGCTCTGATCGGGGCGCGCACGTGCTCTGCCGGTGCGCCCAGCAGTCGCGCGTGCAGCGTCGCCACAATCGCCACCTCCTCATCGGCCGAGTGCGCCGGCCGTGAGTCAATCGCTCCCGCCTGCGGTCCGCTCGTGCGGGCGCGCCGGCCAAGCGGGCCTCTGCCGTGGCCTGCGAGCTCCAACGCCGCCGCCGGCAGTCGCGCCGGTGTCGGCGGCGCGTGGCGCTCAGGAGGGGCCAGTGCGGCTGGGTCGTGTGCGGTTTGATCACGCTGGCTATCGCTCGACCCTGAACCTTTATGTGCGCGGCCGTTCGTCTCCGCGGTGGGGGCGCTGCCGTTCGGTGGCCGGTCATCCGGCCCGTCGTCGTCCGGTCCATAGTCATCAGGTGGCCCGTCATCGCGAGGGCCGTTGGCCGGCGGGCTGCCGTGGGGTCTGTTGCCGGGCGAGCCGTCACTGGGTGAGTCTTGCAGCGCTCGCTCCACATCCTCAGGGTCGGGTTGGCGACCGTCGAGCGGGTCGCGGCGACGGCGGTGGGGGAGGGCCAATGCCGCTGCGCGCCGGACATGTGACTCGTCGACCTCCTCCGCGCCGTCCAGTGCCGCCAGCACTCGCGCTGCCCGGGCTGTGACCAGGTCGCCGCGTACTCCATCCACACCGAGCTGTGCGCACGCACCGGCGATTCGCAGCAGCTCGCGCTCGGGCAGACGCACCGCGTCGAGCCGCTCGCGTGCGGCAGCGATTCGCTGCGCCAGCTTGCGCTCGTCCTCTATGTAGCGCGCGACGAATGCTGTGGGGTCACGCTCGAAGGCGAGCCGGCGGCGCACGATCTCCGCGCGCTCGCCCGGGTCGCGCGGCGCGCGCACCTCCACGCCCAGGCCAAAGCGGTCGAGCAGCTGCGGGCGCAGCTCACCCTCCTCCACGTTCATCGTGCCCACCAGGATGAAGCGCGCGTCGTGCTCCACCGACACCGCCTCGCGCTCCACTCGCGCCACGCCCGATGCGGCCGCGTCCAGCAACGCGTCCACGAGGTGATCGGCCAGCAGGTTGACCTCGTCCACGTACAAGATCCCTTGGTGGGCACGAGCGAGGATGCCCGGCTCGAACACCTGCTCGCCTGCGAGTGCTTGGCGCAGATCGAGGGCGCCAACTAGCCGGTCGAGCGTGGCGCCGAGCGGGAGCTCTACCAGCGGTGCCGCTCGCAGCTCCACCACTGCCTCTGTGGAGACCAGGCCGCCGGGGGCTGCTTGGCCGGGGCCGAACGCGTATGTCTCCCCCGCGGCTGCCTGCACCGCGGGGAGCAATGGCGCGAGCGCGCGTACAGCGGTCGACTTCGCCGTGCCGCGCTCACCGCGGACCAGCACGCCGCCGACCTCCGGGGAGACGGCGTTCACCAGCAGCGCCTCGATCAGCGGCTGCTGACCGACGATCGCGCTCAGGGGGAAGCGCTCGGCGCCGCTCACGTTCCAGCCTCCTCCAGCTCGCCCTCTAGCGCGAGGAAGCGATCGCGGATCTGCGTGAGCGTGTCGTCCTCGGGGGCGGACCACATGCCGCGCTCAGCCGCCTCCAGCAGGCGCTCAGCGATCGCCCGTGCCGCCCACGGGTTCGAGCGTGACATGAACGCCGCCACATCAGCATCGAGCAGGTAGCGCTCCGCGATCTGCTCATACATCCAGTCTTCCGCCACGTTCGCCGTCGCGTCGTAGCCGAACAGATAGTCCACCGTCGCCGATAGCTCCGCCGCGCCCTTGTAGCCGTGGCGGATCATCGACGCGATCCAACGCGGGTTTGCCACGCGCGCGCGGAACACCCTGCGGGTCTCCTCCGCGAGCGTGCGCGACACCACACGCGAAGGGTCAGAGCTGTCGCCCAGGTACGCCGCCGGCTCCCGTCCGCTCAGCGCGCGCACGGTGGCCACCATGCCGCCGTGGTACTGGAAGTAGTCGTCCGAATCGAGGATGTCGTGCTCTCCAGAGTCCACGTTCTTCACCGCCGCCTCGATCCGTGCGAAGCAGTCGCGCATCGACTCCTGTGCGGGCGCGCCGTCCAGGCCGCGGCCGTACGCGTAGCCGCCCCACGCCTCATACACCGCCGCAAGGTCTGCGTCTCCACGCCAGCCTGCTCCTGCATCGCGCCCGGCCTCACCACTCGGGGAGTCCCCGCCGTCCAGTAGCTGCAAGAGGCCCGCTCCGTACGTGCCTGGCTTCGACCCGAACACGCGCGTGGTCGCACGTCGCCAAGCGCCGTCAGCGCCCAGCTCGGCCGCCAGCCGCTCGGCGTCCGCGCGAGCGTGCGCGGCCACGTAGTTGGACTCGTCAGGCTCGTCCAGCACTGCAACCGCCGCCACCGCATCGTCCAGCAGTCCGATCACATGTGGGAACGCGTCGCGGAAGAAACCAGAGATGCGCACCGTCACATCGATGCGCGGCCGTCCAAGCTCCTCCAGCGGGACTACCTCGATGCCCGTCACCCGCCGCGACTCCGGATGCCACTTTGGCCGCACCCCCAGCAGCGCGAAGATCTCAGCGATGTCGTCTCCCTGCGTGCGCATCGCCGATGTCCCCCAAGCCACCAGCCCCACCATCCGCGGCAGCTCGCCAGTCTCACGACGGTGACGCTCAAGCAGCGCATCCGCCAGCCGCTGCCCAACTTCCCAAGACAATTCCGACGGCAGCGAACGGGGATCGACCGAATAGAAGTTGCGCCCCGTGGGCAGCACATCGAGCCGGCCGCGCGTAGGGCTGCCTGACGGCCCAGCAGGCACGTGTCGTCCATGCAAGGCGGCGAGCACGTGCGTGATCTCCTCGTCGGTCCTGCGGATGCGCGGCACGACCTCGCTCGCAGCAAAGCGCAAGGCCCGCTCCACGCCATCGTCCCGTCGCCCGAGCACCGAAGCGCAGATATCGCCAACGGCATCCGCATCCCAGCCGCTATCAGCCAACGCGTCGAGCAAGGCCATCTGCGCGGCCTCCAGCAAGTCGATGACATCGCCGCCACTGGTAGTGGCAACGCACTCGCCTGGCGGGGCCTCCACAAGGGCTGCCCGCGAGGTGTCGGGGCGCAAGTGGACGGGCCGGCCAAAGCGCTCCATAAGCTCGGGCGGTGCCTCGACGGGGCTTCCTGGCGCGGCTACAAGCAAAGGCTCGTCGAGACTGAATGCCGCCCCCACTGCCCGCCGCAAACCCGGTACGTCCCCCGATCCCAGCCGCAGCATCGCCGCCGTGAGCCCACGCAGCTGTTCGCCGGTGGGTGCCTGCCCGAGCACGTGTAGGCCGTCCTTGATCTGGATGTCCTTGACCTCGCACAGGTAGCCGTCGATGTGGTTCACCAGCTCTGACAGATCGTCCGGGCGCTCATGCACGTCCAGGTCCGCCTGCAGGTTGGCCCGCTCGATCGCCGACCAGATGCGCGCCGCCAGTGCAGGGAGCTTCGGTGGGTCCAGTAGCTCCAGACGCGCATACTCGTCCAGCAGCGCCTCCAGCTCCGCGAGCTCGTCGTAGGTGTCCGCCCGCATCATTGGCGGCACCAGGTGGTCGACAATCACCGCGTGCGCACGGCGCTTGGCCTGCACGCCCTCGCCGGGGTCGTTGACCACGAACGGGTAGATCAGCGGCATGTCGCCAAGCGCTACATCCGGCGCGCACGACGATGACAGCGCCAGCATCTTCCCCGGCAGCCACTCCAGCGTCCCGTGCTTGCCCAGGTGCACGATCGCGTCCGCTTTCCACACCGAGTCCAGCCAGCGGTAGCAAGCCAGGTAGTGGTGCGTGGGCGGTAGCTCCGGGTCGTGGTAAATGCCCACCGGATCCTCGCCATAGCCGCGCGGCGGCTGGATCGCCACGAGCACGTTGCCCAACTCCAACCCCGCGATCACGAAGTCGTCTTCGTCCAGATAGCGGTCGCCTGGGGGTGGACCCCAACGCTCCTCGATCCCCTCGCGGAGATCCTGCGGCAGTGTGCGGTACCAGTCGATGTAGTCCGCCACCGGCAAGCGCAGCTGTGCGTCGGCGAGCTGCTCGTCGGTGAGGAACTCCGGGTCGTGACCGCCGCCCGCGATCAGCGTGTGCATTAGCTCATCCCCATGACCAAACGGGCGATCCACCTGCATGCCGTCCGCGTGCAGCGCATCAAGCAGCGCAAGCGCACTGGCCGGCGTGTCCAGCCCAACCGCCATACCAACCTTCGCGTGCTTGGTGGGGAAGCTCGTCAACAGCATCGCCACGCGACGCTCCGCGGCGGGCACCTGCCGCAGCCGTGCGCTGCGAACCGCCAGGCGCGCAACGCGCGCGCAGCGCTCCACATCGGGCACATACCGAGGCACAGCCACGCCTACCGGCGAACCCTCGGCGTCGCGCTCCTTGAAGGAGATAACCCCGCCAACGATCCGCCCGTCGAACTCGGGAATCGCCACCTGCGTGGCCGCGTCGAGCGGCGAAAGCCCCGAATCGGACTCCAGCCAGGCGGCGCGG
This sequence comes from Solirubrobacteraceae bacterium, assembly GCA_036513795.1. GTDB lineage: Bacteria > Actinomycetota > Thermoleophilia > Solirubrobacterales > Solirubrobacteraceae > Palsa-744. The sequence continues at coordinate 17,776 of DATBYJ010000258.1, forward strand.
GATCCCGTCGCACACATCGCTTGGATCACTGGCACGTCAAGCGCAGCAAGCGCCGTGGCGTCCCATTCCTGCCACTGCTCACCTACACCTTCGCCATCCTCCGCTGCAGCATCGGCAGCGCCAGAACCACCAGTAGCAAGCATCGTCACGATCAACGCGTCGACATGTCCGTCAAGCAAAGCAAGCGCAGGCACATGGCCATCCGAGTCGCGCCGAAGTGTGTAACTCCAAACAGCAATTGCATTGGCCCCCGCTGCTTCGATCGCCGCGCAGAGCGCATCGACGAACGCGGTGTTACCGGTCAAGCGATGCGAGCGGTAGAAGCAGATTCCGACCGTGGCGCGATCCGCGTCGTGTCGGGCGAGGGCCTGGTCCAAGGCCACGTCACCCACCCCCGGCAAATACACACCGAGGTCATCCACCTCGTGAGGCGGCTCGAACCCATGTCCTTCAAGTAGGAACGTGTCAGCGAGGAACCGCAGCAACTGCTCTACGTTCTCAACGTCGCCATGGCGCAGGTACTCCCCTGCCTGTGCCACCGCACCAGCAGGAGCAAGCGACAGCCCCGTCATCTCAGCATCAGGCGTGGCCTCCCCACCAAGCGCCAACAGCACGATCCCTCGATCGCCGCAGCGCTCCCGCAAAAGGTCAAACCCACCAGGCCACCCACGCCGTCCACCAAGAATCCGACAAAGGACCACTCGTGCCCCGTCGAGGAGGTCATCGATCAGAGCGTCCGCATCCAGCCCCGTTGGGTTCGCACAGCGAACTTCCGGGAAGTCATCGCCAAGCAGCTCCACTGCGCTGGCCGCAGCCAGGATCTCCGTATCGGCAGTAGTTATGAAGCGCAGCAAAGCGCCTCCCTCGCGCCGGCCGGGCTTTTGCTGGCAAGCGTCCCATGTGTCCCATGCGTACCAGGCAAGGCAATCACAGGACGCAAGGCCGCACTTCCGTAGTCACGCTAGGTAGATCGCGAGGCACGCCGCCGTCGATCAGCGCAGCAAGCCTCTCGGTGTCGAGATGCTGTTCAACAAGATCGCCAAGCACGTCCAAGCGAGCCTCGCGAGCGTCGACAAAGGAAGTGGTTCCCGGCACGAACCGTCGTCCACGCAACAAGGCAACGTGCTGCAGCAACGCCCCGCGAAACGCGTCGTGCTCAAGCACACCATGCCAAGAGGTGCCAATCACGGAGCCCAGGCGGCAGCCGTCTGGCTCGCCGTCGTCGGCGATGAACAGGCCGTCGCTTGGCGGCTGACGTTCACGATCGTGATGTCCATCAGTGCTATCAACGTAGGCGCCTGACGTGAGGATCACCCGTCCATGACGAATCTCGTATCCGCCCACTGCCGTGTTGAGCCATGCGCACTCGCCGGCTCGCCGGCGCAACAACTTGCCACGCTCGAACTTCGTGTTCACGGGCAATACGCCGAGGCCGTCTACCACGCCCTCCCCACTCTCAAAATGATCAATGATCCGGTTACCTAGCAGCTGGTATCCGCCACAGATACCCAGGATCGGATCTCCGACCGCAGCACGCGCCTTCAGCGCATCAGCTAGCCCTGAGTCGCGAAGCCGCGCGAGGTCCTCCACGGTTGCCTTGGTGCCCGGTACCACGACCAGATCCGCGCGCTCGACGTCAGCGATCGAGCGGGTGAAGCGCACGCGCACGCCTGGCTCCGCGGTCAGTGCGTCCACGTCCGTGAAGTTGCTCATCCAGCGCAGGCGGATCACCGCCACGTCCAGCGTGTCCGCTGACGTTGGCGCCTCAGGGCGCGGCGCATCCAGCGCCAGCGAGTCCTCCACGTCCATCCACAAATCTTCCACGTGGGGGAGCACCCCCAGGGTGGGACGGCCCGTCAGCTCTCGCAGCTGCTCCAGTCCCGGGTCGAGGATCGACCGATCGCCGCGGAACTTGTTCACCACGAAGCCCGCTATGTGAGCCTGGTCGGCTGGCTCCAGCAACGCCAACGTGCCGAACAGCGACGCGAACATGCCACCGCGGTCGATGTCCGCCACCAGCAGCACTGGCAGCTCTGCAGCGCGCGCCAGGCCCATGTTCGTCAGGTCCGCGGGGCGCAGGTTGATCTCCGCCGGGCTGCCCGCGCCCTCGCACACCACCACGTCAAACCGCGCTCGCAGGTCCGCCAGCGCGTCCGCCACGATCGGGCGCAGCTCGTGCTTGAGCTCCTGATAGGAGCGCGCGTTCGCGTCCGCGTACGGCTGACCCATCACCATCACCTGGCTGTGGCGCTCGCCCGACGGCTTGATCAGGATCGGGTTCATCGCCGCCTCAGGCTCCACGCCCGCCGCCGCCGCCTGAACCGCCTGCGAGCGGCCGATCTCGTTCCCGTCGCGCGTCACCACCGAGTTGAGTGCCATGTTCTGTGCCTTGAATGGCGCCACGCTTACGCCCGCCCGGCGAAGCCAACGGCAGATGCCCGCCGTCACGACCGACTTGCCGGCGTCTGACTGCGTGCCGCATACGAGCAGTGCGCCCTTCATCGTGCGCTCCTGGCTATCGCGCACAGGACTGCTGCCGCGATGCCAACTGCCAGCGACAGGCGTGTCGCGCGGCGAACGTCCTCGACCGTCGGCGCTTTGCCGTCGCCCAGACGCGGGCGTGCCTCGGTGCTGCCGTTGTATGCGAGTGGGCCGCCCAGCGTCACCCCAAGCGCCCCCGCAAATGCCGCCTCCGCACGGCCCGAGTTGGGGCTTGGGTGCGCGCCGCCGTCGCGATGGGCCGTTGCGGCAGCTGTCAGTGGTGAGCCGCCCACCAGCGGTGCGGCCATGCACGTCAGTGCCGCCGTCATCCGTGCCGCCGGCCAGCTCATCACGTCATCCAGCCTCGCCGCCGCCCAGCCGAACTCGAGATAGCGCTCGCTGCGATGACCGAACATCGCGTCCAACGTGTTCGCTGTGCGGTAGGCGACGACACCTACCGGGCCGGCAACTGAGCCCCACAGCAAAGCCCCCACGACCGCGTCGCTGGTGTTCTCTGCCACCGACTCCAGGGCCGCGCGACACAACGCGCCGCCGTCGAGCTTTGCCGCGTCGCGGCCGCACAGTGCACGCAGCGCGATGCGCGCCTGGTCGAGATCTCCGCCTGCCACCAGGTCGGAGACGTTCAGCGCCTCACGTCTCAGCGAGCGTCCGCCAAGCGCCACCCATATGAATGTCGCCAGCACCAGTTCGCGGGGAAGGCCGCGCCGTGAGGCTGCCCGCGCCAGTAGCTCGGCGACCAGTGCTGGGATCGCCACAAGCATCGCCACCACAACAGCTCCCCGCAGCCGCGATGGCGCGTATGCCATTCGCTCGAGTGCGATCGCAGCGCGGCCGAACCCCGCCACCGGATGCCAGCGTCGCGGGTCGCCCAGTGCCATGTCCGCGGCGTAGCCAGACAGCAGCGCCGCGCCAGCCGAGGGCATGCCAGCAAAGCGGGTTGTGGTCATCCCCACGTTGACTGACCTCACGCCTGCCGGGTGAGTCTCTGGTCCGGCGTCCTGTGCATCTGCGCGGCCCCCTCGGGATCGTGCGTCCCGTCGTCGGAAGGTTCGCGGCGGCTGAGTCTCTGGCTCCCGGACGCGCTTCCCGGTAACAGTGGCGCGACCGCCCCGGTCTCTCACCGGGTTCCTCGCACCGCCACGCTTACACGCCGATGCTACCGGCTGGCGCATGGCGCGGCTGAGCGACTGCCTCTAGTGTTGCCGGAGTGACTGACCAGCAGCCACACGCAACTACCGCCGAGTCGCCTGCGGGCGCGGCCGAGCGCTTCACCCGTCCGGCCACGCCCGCCGGGTTCGATAGCTCGCGCGCGGCCGAGCGCGCCGCCGATCCCCGTGGCTGGCGCTACAACGAGGCTGAGCGGGACGTCGTGCACCGCGTGATCGCCGAGCGCCGCGACGTGCGGCGTTTCCGTCCCGATCCAGTTCCCGACGATGTTCTCGAGCGTGTGCTCGAGGCAGCGCATCGGGCGCCATCGGTAGGGCTGATGCAGCCGTGGCGGCTGATCGTCATCCACGATCTCACCACCCGCGTGGAGGTTCGCCATCTTGCCCAGCGCGAGCGCCTGCGACAGGCCGACCGCTTCGATGAGCGCACCCGCCATTTCCTCGACCAGAAGATCGAGGGCGTCGTCGAGGCCCCACTCGGCCTCTGCGTGTGCTGCGATCACGGGCACCCCAACGTGGAGGTGCTCGGACGCGGCACCATTCCCGACACCGACATCTACAGCGCCGCCTGCGCCGTTGAGAACCTGTGGCTCGCCGCCCGCGCCGAGGGGCTCGGTGTTGGCTGGGTGAGCTTCTACCGCCCCCAAGATCTGCGCGCGCTGCTCGGCATTCCCGCCCGTGTGGATCCCATCGCCTACCTCTGCATCGGCTGGCCCGACGAGCGTCCCGTTCGCCCCGGCCTGGAGGCTGCCGGCTGGTCCTCACGGGTGCCGCTTGATGCCGTCGTCATGGCTGAGCGCTGGCGCGAGGAGCCGTCCGCCGACGAGAGGTCGTCCGCAGCGGCTGCTGTCGTGCCCGCGACGCGCACGAGGATCACCCCGCCGGATGCCGGCCCCGATCGCGTGGCCGCTATTGCCGCGCGCGATCGGCTCGACCAGCTCGTCAAGCCCAGCGGCAGCCTCGGCGCGCTCGAGACCGTCATCGAGCGCTGGGCGGCTGTGACCGGCAGCCCGCCGCCACCAAGCATCCATGCCGGGATACTTGTTTGTGCAGCCGACCACGGCCACGTGGTGCACGGCACAAGCCTGTTCGACGCTGAGGTCTCAGCGCAAGTGACCGCAGCTGCCGCTCGCGGTGAGACGGCCGTCGGGGTGCTCGCCCGCCGCGGTGGACACGAACTCCTGGTCGCCGACGTGGGTCTTGCGGGTGCCACCCCTCCGGGTGTGCGCGACGTGAAGATCGCCGAGGGGAGTGGCGACATGACCTGCGGGCCCGCACTGACCGCTGCGCAGCTCGACGCCGCGCTGGATGCCGGTGCGATGCTCGCACGCGAGCTCGCTGAGGGAGAGATCGACTGTCTGGTGCTTGGCGAGATCGGGATCGGCAACACAGCCACCACCGCGGCGCTCGCCTGTGTGCTGGCTGGGGCCACGACGCATCTGGCAGTGGGGCGGGGCGCCGGTGTTGATGCCGCTGGCCTCGAGCGCAAGCGCGAGACGGTCGCTGCCGCGCTCGAGCTTCACGGCGCGGCGCTGGATGCGCGCATGGCGCTCCGATGCGTCGGCGGGTTGGAGCTCGCCGCGCTTGCTGGTGCGGCAACCGAGGCGGTGCGCCTGCGCCTGCCCGTGCTGCTCGACGGCTACGCCGTCACCGCGGCCGCCCTCGCTGCTGTGCAGCTCGACGCGAAGGTAGGCGAAGTGCTTCTCGCCGGCCACCGCTCCGCCGAGCCGGGGCATGCGCTGCTCCTGTCCGAGCTCGGGCTCGAGCCGTTGCTAGACCTGCGCCTGCGCCTTGGCGAGGCCTCCGGTGCGCTGCTCGCGCTGGCGCTCATCGAGGGGGCCGGTGCGCTCCATGCGCAGATGGGCACGTTCGAGGAGTCCCGCGTTGCACGCCCGCGCTGACCGGCACGCGGCGAGCGCGCCTGGCGTTATTCCCGCTGCCGCTAGGCGTTCCCGACGCCCCTGGGATGGCCTCGCCAGCGCGATCACGTTTCTGACGATCTTGCCCATGCCTGGCGCGGGCGAAGCCGGGCTGGTGAGCGCTGCAGCGTGGTTCCCGCTCGTCGGCGCGGCTGTCGGCGCCCTTGCTGGGGGCGTGCGCCTGTTGTGTGGTGAAGCGGTGGGGGCCACGGTTGCAACGGTGCTCGCGATGATCGTGCTCGTCGTAGCGACCGGCGCGCTGCACCAGGACGGGCTAGCGGATACCGCTGATGGCTTGGGCGTGCGGGGTGATCGTGTGCGGCGCCTGGAGGTCATGCGCGACTCCTCAACCGGCGTCTTCGGGGCGCTCGCGCTGATCGGATGGGCGCTGTTGCTCTACAGCACCCTTGCCTCCCTCGACGGCGATCATGCGCTGCGGGCGTTGGTCGTTGCCTGCGCGCTCGCCCGGTGGGCGGCGCTCGCTCATGCCGCCGCCACGCGCCCGGCTCGCGCGGATGGCCTCGGCGCCGCGCTGTGCGTAGGGCGCCTCGCACTTGGGGTTGCCACGGCCTTGGCCTTGGCGATTGCCCTCGCCGTTGGTGGGCTTGTCCCTGGCGCTGCGGCAATCGGTACGGCCCTCGTTGCCGCCGGGTTGTCGGTGCTGTTCGCGCGGGGTGCGCTTGGCGGCCGCACCGGGGACACGCTTGGGGCTACCGTTGCCGTTGTGGAGGTGG
>DATBYJ010000259.1:0-6932 GCA_036513795.1 Solirubrobacteraceae bacterium
TTCCAGTGGGCCTGGCCTCTATACCAACGTGCTCGTAGGCTACGTGTTCGGCGCGCGCCGGCACTTCGGCACGCGCGAGGTCAAGCCATGCCTGCCGGCGGCGTTACAGGGTCTGAGGCTGCAGTGGAGCGGCAGGCCTGCGCCCGGCTCACCGCAGCAGTAATGAAAGCAGCGTAGCTCCAGGAGAGGTTCTTGGCGGAGGTCTGCACGCCTGTCGTGCGGTCGAACTGCTCCGCCAGGTTCCCGGAGACGGGGGTAAAGGCTCGCACCGTCCGCATGAACGCATCGCCCCGCTGGACGGCGAGCGTAGCCACCTCGCTGTTGTCAACGGCTTGGCCCGCTCCGAGGCGCTGCAGGAATCGGCGGTTTTCCCGGGTGGCGGTGAGCTTCTCCCCCGAGCGCAGCGCCATCGCCAGCCTGAAGTAGAACTCCGCGGCCGCGAGCGTCGCGAAGAAGTAGGCTCCGCCACTGTAGTAGCGGTCGTTCGCGTAACGACCCATCGCCGCTGCGCGCTCGGGCGGGCGCTCGCGGTTGATGGCGTATTCGGCGGCGAACAGTTCCTCGAGCGCGCCGAGTGTCGCCTGCGTCCTGGGGTCGAGCACGCTATGTCGGCCGCGTGGGCGCCCGGCGTGCAGCACCGCAAGAATCACGGCCATGTCCAGCTCCCGGCCATCCGCGCGTGCGGCGCTGGCGCGATAGCACCGCGCGGCGTCGCTCCACAGGGCATCGAGCTGTGAGATGAGCTCCTGCGCGGCAGCCTTGCAGGTCCGTGCCGGCGCGTGCTGCCCGGTCTCCTCGAGCCATCTGGCTCCTTCGCGCAGCGCCTCGGCCTGCACGAGCTGTGTGTAGTAGTGATGACCGCTGGTTTCCTCCCAGATATCAAAGGAGGGTTTCCCGGCATACGCGACCGTGAAGTGCAGAGCGGCGCGAATCAGCTCGTTCAGCGCGCTGCGCAGCGTCACATCTGTGCCCGCCGGCAGCTGCCACCAGCGCATCAGCGTAACGGCGGTCAGTGCCGGCCCGTCCGATTGCGGGCGCGACCAGCGGGTGACATCGGGCGTTCCGTCGGCGTTGACGCGAACGTCTGCCAGCACGGCTTCTCCCGACAGTGCCGCGAGCTCCTCGTCGGGCCGCAGGTACTGGAGGAAGCCCGCCTGCGCGCTGGCTGTGACATTCACCTGCCGGAGAAACGCGCGGCCATCGAGGCTGAGGAGCGTGAGGCTGAATTGCGTGAACTCCCGCAAGCGCTCGAGCGCTGCGACCCCGGCGTAGCCGGCCGCGAAGGCCATGCGCAGCGCTTCGATGACGATCGCGGCATCGCGGAACCAGTGAAAAAAATAGTCCGGGTCGGGATCGTAGTGAGCGGCGACCGGCGAGGCGAGCACTGATCCGGGTCGCGGCGTGACCCGCTGCCCGAACCCGGGGCGCTCCATCACCAGGTGGGTTGCCGAGATCGCGCGCAGCATGGCCGCGGTGGCGCAACGCGTCTGCGCAGCGATCCAGGTATCCAGATCGGGCATCGCCACGCTCAAGACAGATGCGGGCTGCGGAAACCCAGCTTCATCAGCCCGAGGCGGATTTCCGGGATGCCCATGAACAGCTTCCACATGAGCCCGCTGCGATAGTTCTCGATCATCACGACCACCGGTCCCTGGCTGATGGCGACGAACGAGTCGCCATACCAGTCACGCTGTTCGCTGAAGCCATCGACGAAGCCGAAGCGCCCCCAGATCCTGTCGCCCAGCTCTGCGTAGAAGTGCCGCAGCGCGGCCATCGCCGCCTGCGGTGCATACGTGAAGCTTGCCAGCGCGGCAGCCGGAGTGATGACGCTGAGGTCATTGTCCGGCGCGTGGGCGGCGTAGCCCGCGATGCTGTCGCTGGCGCTCAGTCCCCAGCAGGCGGCCCCATATCCTTTGTAGTGGTGAGGATTGCGCACACAGTAGGCGTGGTTGATGCGGGTGTGATTGACGTTTTGCTGCCAGTAATCGGCATACGCATCGCTCAGGCGGCGCGGGTCGATCCCGCAGAAGGACAGATGCGCGAAGAGCAGCGTGCCGCCCCAATCCGGCCCGAGGGGCAGCTCGACGCCCTCGAAGCTGCGCCCGTTGAGAAACTCATGGCCCGCGGCCCAGCCCTGATGGTAGCTCGGCGGGGCAATCGCATGGCGCGGCGCGGCTGCCGCCAGCACGTAGGTGATGAGGCATTCGTTCCATCCGAGGATCTCGTGGTTCAGCACAAACCCGTGCACCGGGCTCCAGTGCCAGGTCAGTGCCTGGCGCTGCGGCTGGACGTACCAGCTCCATTCCGCCTCATGCCACAGGCGTGCGATGCGCTCGCGCAGGTGCGCCTCGGCGGGCGCAGTCCGATCGAAGTAGGCCCGCGCGCACAGCAGACCCTGGAACAGGAACGACGTTTCCACCAGATCGCCGCCATCGTCCTGGCGACTGAAGGGAATGGTCGCGCCCGTGTCGCCGCGGATGAAATGCGGATAAATGCCGTGATAGCGCGATGCCTTCTCCAGGCAATCCAGCATGAGCGTGCAGCGCGCCAGCGCCTGCTCGCGGGTCACCCAGGCGCGCTCACAAGCAACGATGATCGCCATGACACCGAAGCCGGAACCGCCGATGGCGACCGGTGTGTCGAGGCCAGCGGCGTTGCGCGGCTGGCGATCGAGCGCCAGGCCGCTGACCGGATGAGCGCCTTCCCAGAAGTAGCGAAACGTCTGGCGCTGCACGAGCTCGAGCAGCTCCTCATCGGAAAGCGTCGCCGCTGAGGGGGTCGGCGCGCCGTGCTCTGTCACTTCTTGCGGATCGGACATGGAGGGGGCTCTAGGGGGCGGAGCTGGCAGCGGGCGCAACCGGCCGGAACGCAGGTCCGTGCGGATCGATCTCGAGGCGCAATCTGCGCTGGAAGAAGGCTTCCCCAGGCTGATCCTGTCCAATGCTAAGGAGGCCAACATCCGCGAGTTCGTTCGTGATGAGCGTCTCGATCCGCCCGCGCGACTCGAGGTCGAGAACCTCCAGCGCGCCGTCCAGCACCACCCATCGCGGGCGTTGCAGCATGACGCGTGCGAAGGCCAGGCATTGCTTTTCGTCCTCGCTCAGGCGTCGGTCCCAACGCTCAGCGCTGTCCAGCAGGGGCACCAGACGCTCCAGACCAACGGCGGCGAACGCACGACTGATGGCGGCGGGCTCGTATCCGACTGCCGAGCGCGGATACGCCAGCGCGCCGCGCAACGTGCCGGGGGGCACGTACGCCCGCGCCGGCAGGAACGCAATCGACTTTTGCGCCGGCAGGCGGATATGGCCGCTTCCCCACGGCCAGATCCCGACGATGGCGTGGAACAGCAGGTCTCTTCCGGAGCTGCGCTCACTCACGATCAGTACCCGTTCGCCGGCTTTCAATTCCACGTGCGGCTCACTCAGGCTGATGCAGCCGAACGGCGCGTCGACACGCAGCTCGTCGATGCGAATCGACTCGCCGTCGGTCTCAGCCACGTCGATGCGGCTGGCACTGCTGCCGAGGCTGTCCATGGTCGTCGCGGCGTTGCGGAAACTTGCCACCCGCAGCAACGTGGCGCGCCAGTCGGCGATGATGGAGAAGTTGTCCACGAACCAGCGCAGCGACGACTGCACCTGGTTGAAAGCGCCGACCACCATCATCAGTTCGCCGAAGCTCATGTCACCAGACAGATAGCTCGGCGCCGCCACCAGGATCGGTGCAACAATCGTGAACCAGCCGTAGCCCGCGGTGACCCAGGTCAGCCGTGTCACGGCCCCGACGATGCGCCGCGAGACCTCCAGCACGGTGGCAAAAACCCGATTGAGATGCTGCTCTTCATCCGCCTCGCCACCATAGATCGTGATGCCCTCGATTTCTTCGTTGACACGCACCAGGGCAAAACGCAGCTCTGCCTCGCGGCCGTAACGCTCGGCGTCGAGCGCGATCAGGGGCCGACCCACCCGCCAGCTCAGGAACGAGGCGGTTCCGGCGTACAAGAGCGCCCACCACATCAGGTAGCCCGGCACGCGATACTCATGTCCGGCGAACGGCACGATCATGCGCTGCGACAGCACCCACAGCACGCCGATGAACGACAGCAGCAGCAGCGTGGACTGCAGCAGCCCGATGGCGAGATCGGTCATTATTTCGGTGAGATGTTGCGCGTCCGCATGCAGTCGCTGATCCGGATTTACGCCGATCCAACCCGCATTGGACAAGCGAAAGGCGCGCCGCGGCCGCAGCCACACGTCGAACAGGTCGTGCACCAGCCCCTGACGCAACACCACCTTGGAGCTCTGATTGAGCCACATCTGTGCCACGTTGAGCACCAGCAGTACACCGGCCAATTCGGCGAAGACGACCATCTGCCCGATGAAGGCCGGCATATCCTTATGGGTGAGCGCGTTGTAGAACGGCTTATTCCACGCGTTCAGCCTGATCTGCATGTAAGCCGTGGCGGCTGTGACCACTACGAGGGCAGCGGCCAGCATCAGCAGCTTGTTGCGCTCGCGCGATGCCCAGAACGCCGCGGCCATCCCCACGCTCTGCGAGAAGAGGCTATCCTTGCTCGCAACGCCGGTGCTGCCGGCGTCAGTCAAGGGTGTGCTCGAGAGTTGTGTCATCGTATCGACCCGATCCCGCTGCGCCTCGCCGCACGATGAGGTCGCGAGCAGTTCCCAGACGTCACTGACAGCAGCTTACCGCAAGGCCGCAGCATGGGACGCATCGACGATCTGCTTGCCACGATGACCCTCGAGGAAAAGATCGGACAGCTCAACATGGCGGCTGGCTCGGGCGTGGTCACCGGTCCCGGCGAGCGCCGCGCGCTGCAGGACGGGGTTCGCGCCGGGCGCATCGGCAGCGTGCTGAACCTGTGGGGCGCGGACGAGGTGCACGCTCTGCAACGGCTCGCAGTCGAATGCTCACCCCACCGCATTCCTCTGCTCTTCGGCCTCGACGTATTACATGGACATCGCACGATCTTTCCGGTCCCACTGGCAGAAGCGTGCCTGTTCGATCCTGACACGTGGGAGCGAACCGCGCGAGCGGCGGCCGCAGAGGCAACGCAGGACGGTATTGCGCTGACGTTTGCGCCCATGCTCGATGTCGCGCGCGACCCAAGATGGGGTCGGATTGTCGAGAGCCCGGGCGAGGACCCCTGGATCGCCACGCAGTATGCCGTGGCGAAAACGCGCGGCTTTCAGGGCGACACAATCGCCGGCGCCTCCAGTGTGGCTGCGACGGCCAAGCACTTGTGCGCCTATGGAGCGGTAACCGCCGGACGCGAGTATGCGGCCGTCGACGTGGCCGAACTGACACTGTACGAGGTCTACCTGCCGCCGTTTGCCGCTGCCGTCGCGACCGGGGTGGCGGCCATCATGCCGGCGCTGACCGATATTGCCGGCACGCCGATGACCGCCAACGCGCCGCTGTTGCAGGGCTGGCTGCGCCGTCGGCTCGGATTCACGGGTGTCGTGATCAGCGACTACAACGCGATTGCCGAGTTGCGCCATCACGGTGTGGCGCAGGACGACGCCGAGGCGGCCGCGCTCGCCCTCAGGGCTGGGGTCGACATCGACATGGCGAGCGAGACCTACCTGCAGGGGCTGCCGTTGGCGCTGCGGCGCGGTTTGAGCACTATTACGGAGCTCGATGGCAGCGTCCGGCGAGTGCTTACACTGAAGGAACGTCTGGGCCTGTTTGAGGACCCGTATCGGCGTGGCCGGTACCGGGAGGGAAGCGTGGCGTGGCGCACACTCGCGCGCGACGTAGCACGTCGCGCCATCGTGCTGCTTACGCACCGTGTGCCGGTCCTGCCTCTCTCCGCGGAGATACGGCGTATTGCCCTCATCGGCCCGCTGGCGGCAGCCGCGGAGGAAATGTTGGGCCCCTGGGCAGCGGCCGGCCACGGGCGAGGAAGCGTCTCGATTCTCGCTGGACTTGTGGCCGCAATGCCTGGATGCGTCATCGACAGCAGCGCCGGGGTCGAGGTCCGTGGAGCGGATACGCGAGGCATTCCGGCTGCTATCGAGCTGTGTCGCGTCGCACAGGTGGTGATTCTCTGTCTGGGCGAGGATGCCGCGATGAGCGGAGAAGCAGCCAGCCGGACACATCTCGGTTTGCCCGGATGCCAGCGGGCACTTGCCGAGGCGGTGCTCGATCTTGGCAAGCCCGTCATCGTGCTGCTGTCTTCAGGCCGGCCGCTCGTACTTCCGTGGCTCTTCGAGCGGGCCGCCGCCGTGCTGGCTATTTGGTATCTCGGCACCGAAGCCGGCGCTGCTGTTGCCGATGTGCTGACGGGAGCATTCAATCCCAGCGGAAGACTGTCGGTGACCTGGCCGCGCGCCGGAGGGCAGGTACCGATCTTTTACGCCCAACGCCCGTCCGGTCGTCCGTCCACGGCGGGCGAGCGCTTCAGCAGCTCGTACCTTGATGCTCCTGCGACGCCGCAATTCCCCTTCGGCCACGGTCTGTCCTACAGCCGCTTTACGCTCCACGACCTGCGCTGCAGTCCGCGCCGTGTGCGGGCGAACGGCAGCATCGAGATCCGTGTGACCGTGCATAACGAAAGCCACATAGGCGGCGAGGCCACGCTGTTTCTGTTCACGCGGGACGTGGTCGCGAGCAGTGCACGCCCGGTTCTGGAGCTGAAAGGGGTGCGCCGGATTCGCCTCGAGGCTGCAGAGCGTGGCACCGTCAGCTGGTCGCTGCCAGTGGCGACGCTCGCGTTCATCGGTCCCGGACTCGAGCCGGTTCTGGAGCCCGGCCGGTTCGAGATTCGCGTTGGCCAGAGCGCTGACCCTGCCGGGCTCTTGAGCGACAGCATCGAGCTGATGCCGGCCGGGTAGAGGCGGTTAAGTTGGCATCGGTCGACGTGGGCACGACGCTGGCGAGAGGGATCACGGTCGCATTCACGGCTGTCATGGTGC
>DATBYJ010000260.1:0-5835 GCA_036513795.1 Solirubrobacteraceae bacterium
CGATCAACGGCAGCGAGAGCACGAACGCCACAACAGCGATCTGTGCGCCTGCCAGCACGGCTTGAACTCGTTCGCGCTGGAGCACCAGGACGCTCAGCAGCACCCCGGCGCTGAGCACGCCGATCCACGGCACGGTCGTCAGCAGCAGGCACGCGAATGTCGCAGACAGTGCGACCGGGACGGCAAGCATTGCGCGGCCCGGGCGAACACGAGGGAGCACCTGCGCGAGCAGCGCGGCCAGCAGCAGCAAAAAGCAGCTCGTGCCGAGCTCCTTGATGCCGCCCGCATACGTGTAAGCCATCAGGATGTTCGGCTGCGCCGCTATGAAAGCACCGAGCGCGCGCAACGGCCGCGGCGCCACCAGGCGACCCAGCAACGCGTACAACGACAAGGCGCTCATCGCCGCGAGGAACGCGAGGAACGGTTGATATAGCCAGGAGAGGTCGACGGGCGTCAGGTTGGACAGTGCTCCCAGCGTCGCCTGCGTTCCGGCGGGATAGCCGCTGCCCAAGTACTTGATGAGATCCGCCTGGTAGGCGGATCTCGCCACCGAGGGGATACCGCGGCCGCTGCTGGCGAAGTGGGCGGAGAGATCGAACTCGTAGGAGATGTCCACGATGTGCGCATAGCCGGTGAACCCGGGCTTGCCCGACAGCACGACCGGCGCCGCGACGATCGCCCACGCACCCACGGCCGCGCCCACTGCCCACAGGTCGGCCCCACGCGCACGCCGGGCGATCACGCGCCGCAGCGGACGGCGTCCGAGCACAAGCCCCGCCGCCGCCACAACCACGCATGCCGGTCCCGCCAACGGCGCCAGCGAGGCAGAGTCACACAACAGTCCGCACACCACGACGAGCAGCGCGAACCCGACGGGTACGACGAGTAGCGCCGGCACGGCACTCGGGCCTGCCGCGCTTCGCACGACCAACCCGGCGCCTATGCTCAGCACGAGCATCAGGGCCGGGAAGACGACCCATGCCAGCAGGAACACTCCGATCATCGGGCGGAGCCGATGGGGTTTAGCTTCCGGGCGCCGCGGCCGCGCAGTTGCTCGAGACGCTCACGCATGTTCGTTCCGGTCACCGTCGGGGACAGCAGCCGCGACACATCCGCCCTTGCTCTTTCCCCCTTCTCCGTTGCCTCCGCCGGCTCTTCCCACACGCGGCGCATCAGCTCGGCGGCGTGCTCGATGCTGGGCTCGGCCCACTCGCCCTCGGGCGGGTAGATCTCGCAATCTGGCCCCACCCTTCCGATCGTGTAATCGACCAGGTAGCTGTTCTCGGGCGTCATGAAGTCGACGTTGCCTGAGTAGCCGGTGGCGATCACCGGCTTGCCGAGCGCCATCGCCTCCGCAAGCGTCAGACCGAAGCCCTCAGCCCGGTGTAGCGAGGCGTAGCAATCGCACGCTGCCATTACGCCGGCCAGCTCCGCGCCGCTGAGCGACCGATCGACCAAATGGATGTCCGGGCGTCCGTGTGCGGCCCACAGCGCCTGCTCCTCAGCGAGCGGGCGCAGTGGCGCGTTGATCGTCTTGACCAGCAGCCGCGGGCCCTCTCCGGGCGCGAACGCCAGCTTGAAAGCCTCGATCAGCCCTACCGGGTTCTTGCGCTGGATCGTGCTCAGGTAGTCGAACACGAACAGGAACAGGAAGCCGTCGGGAACACCGAGGCGCAGCGGCACGGCCGGCTTCGCCGGCGGCTTCACGGGCGGCGGCAGCGCAATCACCGGCACGGGCGCGACCGCCCCGATGTTCTCGGCCATGAACCGCGAGTACACCCAGATCTCCTGCACCAGCGAGAACGCCCGCTGCCAGCGCGCTGGGATCGTGTTGGTCTCCCAGCCCCAGATCCCGATGCGCGGCCCCTCGAAGTAATCCTCGCCCAGGCGTTCGACGAAGTCCGGAAGCTCGTCGGCGTTGACGGCGATTATCTCAAAGCCGTGGCGCCCGTCGTGGGCCAGGTCCTCGAACCCGTGCCTGCCGTAATCGGCCTCCAGCTCCACCGGCAGCTCGAGGTGATGCAGCGGCACGCTTACCGTCCTCACCGGAACACCCGCGGCAGCGAGCGCCTCGACGTAGCCCCTAGCGGCCGCGCCAAGGCCGAGCGTATGCCCGAGATATCCGGTCAGCCGGACCGCCGGGCCGTCCCCGCGGCGCGCTGCACGCACAGCCGGCCGCGAAGCGCCGGTATCGCCACGACGGCTCCTCGGCGCCGGCTCGGGCTGGGTAGCGGCGGGTTGCGGGGGCATGAAGCGATCGGGGATCGCCAGCTCAGCGCGACCGAAAGCCCAGCACCAGGTCACATAGGCACGCCCGTCGGCGCCGTCGAGGTCGGGATAAGTACGGGTGACGTCCGGTCGGGCACGCGCAACGCGGTGAAACACGTAGCGATTGATGCCGTGAGCGCTGCCCTGGGGCGCCGGTCCTTGAAGCCAGGCAAGCAGGGCGCGACTGCCATCCTCGCTGAAAGGGTCCTCGACCTGCTCGCCCAGCGCGAGCGCCGATGCGTACATGCCCCGTAGCGCATCGTCGAAGACGAGACCATCGGCCAAGCGCATACCCACGTCTCGGCGATGCTCTGAGTCCCGCCAGCCCGCGGCCCGCAGCTCCTGCGCGTAGCGCTCGCACAACTCGCGCAAGATAGGGGAGCGACTGACCCGCACCCTGCTCGCCATCGCATTCAGCTGGTGAGGCCGTTCGGGGTCGAACCCCGACAGGTTCAGAAAGCGAAGCGGCCAGCTTGCGTCGACACACACTCCGTCGCCGTCACGCTCAAGCGTATGCAGGTGCAGGTTCCACATGCTGAGGTTGCACCCGGGCTCGTCAAGGAGAGCTGTCGCGAAGCGCACGGGGGCCAGCTCGAGGTAGCGCGCGAGCCAGGGACGATCCTCGGGGCGGAACCCGGGCTGGCGCCCATCGAGCAAGCCGAGCGCCTGTTCGACCTGCCGCTCCCACCACGTGAGGAAGTCATCGGCGTTGGCGGTGCCATCCACCGCGATGATCGTCTCGTCGACCCGACCTGCCCGTTGCAGCTGCTTGCGCGATGGTTCCAAGCCATCGCTCGGCACGTCCACCGGCGTCCGCGCCGCGAGCAGCACGCTGCGCGTCGTAAGCGCATCTGCCAGCGGCTGCAGATCTCCCAGCACCCAAGCTGCGCTCGACATATACAGCACCGGCGCGGACGTCCTGGCGGCATAGCGACGCAGCAGGCGCGGGGCGAGCAGGGTGCAAAGATCGTCGGGGGCGTAGCGCGCGAGCAACCTCTCGATGTCGAGCTCGAGCTCGAGCTCGCGTGCAGCCGAGCGCAGCCGCACCAAGTCAGTCTCCGCAACCGCCCGGGTGGCATCGGCGGCCACGGCAACGACCTCCTCGCCGGCGATGAGCGCCACGTCGAGCGGCCAATCGGGCTGGTGGCGTCGCAGGGAGCGGCCTAGAGCCAGCGCCCGCGGGAGGGTCGCAGGACTGGCCAACGTTATGACCTGCATCAGCTCTGGCTCCCGTCGTGCGCGTCGGCCTCGTCGTGCGCGCCGGCCTCGTCGTGCGCGCCGGGCCCCGCCGCAAATCGATCGATCCTGCGATGTGCGAGCGACGCCGCAGCCTCGGCGTCCGCGACGCCGCGACGCAGCGACTCCGCGCTGCGAATCAGCTCGCGGGCGAGGTCCTCGAGGCGCTCGATCTGCTCCTGATGACGTTCGCCGATGTGTTCTACTTCTGCTTGCAGGCGCGCCTGCTTTGCCGCGGCCTCGGCGCGAGCAGAGCGCCGGCGCGCATACGCCGGCGCGAGACGCCACAGGACCCTGTGCCCGAACGGACGTAGGCGCCGGCGCGAAGATCGCAGCATCTGGGCAGGGCCAATGCCCTGTCTTGTCTTGTCGTCGGCGTTCATTCGGCGGGAGCTGGCGGCCATTATCACCCAACCTTGCGACAGGCCGCTGGACTGCTCTACGCTGCCTGCTCCGCTCATCAGAACCCGAAACACGTGAAAGAGTTGCCCCAGACGAGCCAAACGCACGCTCGCGCAAGCGTCTGCGTGGTGATTGCCGCAGCCGACGAGCAAGGATATCTGCGCGAGTGTCTGCAGTCGGTGGACGCGAACACGCCGGCAGCAGTAACGACGCTCACCGTCGAGCCCACGACAGCAGCGGTCAACGGCGCGCTCGAACGGCTGGCGCCAGCCGATGTGCTGATCCTGAGCGAGCCCTGTCGGGTCACGCCCGGCTGGCTGCAGCGGATGCGCGAGGCGGCGCGAGCGGACTCCAACATCGCCACTGCCAGCGCACTCGCGGACGCAGGGACCGAGCTCGCGCTGTCCGAAGACCCCGAGCGGATGGGGACCGCAGGGGAGCTCGCCGAGCAAGCCCAGGATCTGGCAGCGCACACGCTGAGGCTGCATCCGCGCCTGAACTGTGCGGTCGGCCCATGCGTGTATGTACGCCGAGAGGCACTCGAGCTCGTCGGCGCGCTCGACGAGGAGCTGGAGCTGCGCTGGGCGCTGGAGGTCGACTTCGCACAGCGCTGCCTACTATCGGGCCTGGCTCACCTCGCCGCCGACGATGTGCTCGTGCAGCCGCTTAGGCCTGCGCACGACAGTACGGAGGAGCTACCGGCAGCGCTCACGGCGCGCTACCCGTACCTGCCCGCGCCTCCCGCCGTCGCCGACTCGGATGTGCTCGCGCTCGCCCTGGAGGCCGCACGCGGGCCTCGCCCACGCTTGTCGGTGACGCTTGACGCGCGCGCTCTCGACGGCGCCATCACGGGCACACAGGTCCACATCCTCGAGCTGATCCTCGCGCTCGCCCACACTGGACAGCTGCGGCTGCGCCTGCTGGTACACCGCGAACGGATCGGCCGTGGGACCCTGGAGCTGCTGCGCAGCCTACCTGCGACCGAGATCCTCGCGTTCGAAGACCTCGACCCGAGCACCGCCAAGAGCACCGTCTTTCACCGCCCGCAGCAGACCTTCGCAGCGCGCGACGTTGCGATCGCGCTGACCCTCGGAGAGCGCTTCGTGTTGAGCCAGCTCGACCTGATCGCCTACCGCAACCCGGGATACTTTCCCGACGCTGACGCCTGGCAGGACTACCGTCGTGCCAGCCGCCACGGCATGTCCGCGGCCGAGCGCGTGGTCGTCTTCTCCGAGCACACCCGCCGCGAGCTGCGCGCGGATGCGCTCGTCGAGGACGAGCGCATCCGGGTGGTGGCGCCTGGACTGGATCATCAGGTGAGCAGCCAGCAACACCGCCCGGCAACCGTGCAGGAAGCTGGCGATGGTGGCGAGAGCTCGCTCGCCGACGGCTTCCTACTGTGCTTGGGCACCGACTTCCGCCACAAGAACAGGCTGTTCGCGCTGCGCCTGCTCGCGGCGCTGCGCGCGGATCACGGCTGGGAGGGCAGCCTCGTGCTCGCGGGCACGCACATCCCTGTTGGATCGTCGCTCGAGATCGAGCGCGAGTTCCTCGAGAAGCACCGCGAGCTGCGCGAGGCCGTGGTGACGCTCGGCCCGGTGAGCGAGGCGGAGAAGACCTGGCTGCTCGCGCGCGCGGGCGCGGTCGTCTACCCGTCTGTGTACGAGGGCTTTGGGCTGGTGCCGTTCGAGGCAGCGCTCAGCGACGTGCCGTGCGTGTTCGCCCCGCAGTCCTCCCTCGCGGAGGCGGCTCCCGCGGGAACCGCGACGATCGTCCCGTGGGATCCGCAGGCGAGCGCCGCGGCAGTGCACGCCTTGCTGACAGACCCCGTCGTGCGCAGCGGCCAGGTACAAACGCTGGCAGCCGCCGCCCGGGAGCTGAGCTGGGCGAGCGCCGCAGAGACGATGGTTGAGATCTACAGGCAGGCGG
>DATBYJ010000261.1:0-14574 GCA_036513795.1 Solirubrobacteraceae bacterium
CACCTCGGCCGCATCGAGCACGTCGGCGAGCGTCGTGTCGAGCAGCGGATCGGCACGTCCCACGAGCTCCATGTCATCGGCGCCAAGCACGGCCTCGCAGACCGTCTGGCCCATGCGTCCGGCGGCACCCGCAACGGCGACCTTGATCATTGCTTGTGCCCGATAGAGCCGGTGGATGCGTGCTCGCTTGGTTGCGCAGCCAATGGCTCGATCGCAGCCAGGAACTCCGCTTCCTGTGGGCCGACGCCGGCTGCGGAGAGTTGATCTGGCGGGAACAGCTCGGCCGCAAGCGCGCGGACGTGGTCGATCTCGACCGCGTCGATGCGCTCGATCATCTCGTTCACCGACAGGATTGGGAGGTCGTTGAGCACCGAGGCACCGAGGCGACTCATGCGCGCGCCGGTGGACTCCATACCGAGCACCACCCGTCCCTTGAGGTTCTCGCGTGAGCGCACCAGCTCCTCATCGCTGGCTGGATCATCCACACAGTGGGCGAGCTCGGCGGCGAGCACAACAAGAGCCTCCTTGAGGTTCTCAGGGCGTGTTCCCACATACAGCCCGACATCGCCCGTGTGGGCATACAAGCTCGAAAAACAAAACACCGAGTAGGCCAGGCCGCGGCGCTCGCGGATCTCCTGGAACAACCGTGAGGAGGACGTTCCGCCGAGCACCCCCTCGAGCACCCGTAGCGCGAAGCGGCGCTCGTCGTCACGTGCGATCCCGGCGCCACCCAAGCACACGTGGTACTGCTCGGTCTCTTTCTCGAGGAAGCGCGTGCGACGACTGAAGTCAGGGATCACGCGTGCTTGACTGGCAACATCCGTTAGGTCATCGCTGCTGTCGTCATGGTCGGCTGGTGCGCTCACCTTGACATCTGCGCCTCCGTTCTCTGAGATGCCCGCCGGCAGGCTTGGGGCGTGCTGACAGGCCATCTCAACAAGCGCGTCGTGCTCGATTGAACCGGCGGCCGCGATCACGATGCTGCCTGGCAGATAGCGCCGGGCATGAAACGCCGCGAGTTGCTCGCGCGTGACACCGCGGATCACGTCGGCCGTGCCGATAACCGCACGACCGAGAGGATGGGCACCGAAGATCGCCTTGCCGAGCACGTCAAAGACACGATCCTGGGGATCGTCTTCATACATTGCGATCTCCTCGAGCACCACCTCACGCTCGGCTTCGAGCTCACCGAAGCGCGGGTTCCAGACCATGTCGCTCATGACGTCGAACGCATGCTCGAGGTGACGGTCGAGCACGCGCGTGTAAAGCGAGGTTGCTTCCTTGTCGGTGCCAGCGTTGATCTCAGCACCCATCGAATCGAAGATCTGGTCGATCTCCTGCGACCCGTAACGCTCGGTGCCGCGAAACAACATGTGCTCGAGCAGGTGTGAGATCCCCGCCTCGCGCTCGTGCTCTGAGACCGAGCCGGTGGCGATCCAGAAGCCGAGCGCCACCGAGCGCACGCTGGGCACGCGCTCGGTGACAACCCTTACGCCGTTCTCGAGCGTGGTTATCCGGTGCTCGGGACTCACGCCTGGCGGCTCTGCTGCTAGTCGCGGCCGTGGCGTGGGCGCCCGGAGCCGCGCTCGCCGTCGCGGCGCGGACCGCGATCGGAGCGACCGTTACGCGAGCCACCCTCACGCGGAGGACGTCCGCCACCACCACCGCCGCCGCCAGTGCCAACACCGGCGAGCTCCTCAACGGACTTGCCGGCGATGTCGGGATCCTCGGCGAGGCGTAGACCGATGCGGCCGCGCTCGCGGTCGACCTCGACCACGCGCACGTTGACCTCATCGCCCTTGTTGAGGACGTCCTCGACGGCCTCGACGCGCTGGCCGGGTGAGACGTTGGAGATGTGCAGCAGCCCATCGGTGCCCTTGGCGAGCTCGATGAAGGCGCCGAAGGTGGTCGTCTTTACGACCTTGCCGACGTACTCATCGCCGACCTCGACCTCCTTCATCATCATCCTGACGCGCTCCACGAGCGCGTCGCCCAGCTCGCCGTTGGCGGAGTAGATCAGCACCTGGCCGTCGTCGTTGACGTCGATCTGCGATTCGAACTCCTCGGCCAAGCCCCTGATGGTTTCGCCGCCCTTACCGATCAACAGGCCGATCTGGGAAGGATCGATCTGAATCGTCTGGATACGCGGCGCGAACTGCGAGAGCTGCTCGCGCGGCGTTTTGATGACGTCGGCCATCTTGCCGAGGATGAACGTGCGTGCCTCTTTGGCCTGCGCCAGCGCGTCACGCAGGATGTCGAAGGTCACACCGGTGATCTTGATGTCCATCTGCAGCGCGGTGATGCCGCGCTCGGTGCCGGCGACCTTGAAGTCCATGTCGCCGAGGTGATCCTCGACGCCGGCGATGTCGGTCAGGACGATGTAGTCATCGCCCTCCTTGATCAAGCCCATCGCGATACCGGCGACCGGGCGCTTGATCGGAACCCCGGCGTCCATCAGCGACAGCGAGGAGCCGCACACCGAGGCCATCGAGGAGGAGCCGTTTGACTCGAGGATGTCCGAGACCACGCGGATCGAGTAGGGGAACTCCTCGATCGAGGGCACCATCGGCGCGAGCGCACGCTCTGCGAGCGCGCCGTGACCGATGTCGCGGCGCTTGACGCCACCCATGCGGCCAGCCTCCCCGACCGAGAACGGCGGGAAGTTGTAGTGGTGCCAGTAGTACTTTTTGGTCTCCAGGCCCAGCGTGTCGAGGCGCATCTCCTCCTTCAGCGTGCCCATCGCAACGACGCTCAGCGCCTGCGTCTGCCCACGTGTGAACAGGGCCGAGCCGTGCGTACGCGGCAGCACGCCGACCTCGATCGTGATGTCGCGAATCTCGTTCTCGCCACGACCATCCGGACGCTTCTTGTGCACGGCGATGCGCTCGCGAATGATCGACTTCTCGAGCTTGTCGAACGCCATCTGCACCGCTGCGCGGCGCTCCTTGGCGTGCGTGGCTTCGCTCTCGGAGGCACCATCACCGGCAGACGGAGCGTGCTGCTCGAGGATCTCCTGCTCGACTGCCTTGGTGGCGTCTTGGCGCTCGAGCTTGTCCTCGACCTGCGTGGCCGCGTCCAATGCGGCGCCATGTGACGCGCGGATCGCATCGAGCACGGCGGGATCGACCTGGATCGCCTCGAAGGTTTTCTTCTCCTTGCCAACTTTGGCGGCGAGATCGCGCTGTAGCGCACAGATCTTCTTGATCGCCGCGTGGGCGATGTCGAGCGCATCGAGGATCTCCGCCTCGGGGATCTCATTTGCGCCCGCCTCGACCATCAGGATCGCCTCCTCGGTGCCAGCGACGATCAGATCGAGATCCGATGCGTTCTCGGCATCCGCGAGCAGGTCCGGCTCCTGCGGGTTGACGACGAAATTGCCATCGATCTTGCCGATCCGCACAGCACCCACAGGTGTGGGCAGCGGGATGTCGGAGACCATCAGCGCCGCGGAGGCACCGTTCATCGCGAGGATGTCATAAGGATGGACATGGTCGATCGAAAGCGGGATCGCCACCAGCTGTGTGTCATAGCGCCATTCCTTCGGGAACAGCGGGCGAATCGGGCGGTCGATCATGCGCGCGGTGAGCGTGCCCTTCTCACCGGGGCGGCCCTCGCGCTTGAAGAACGAGCCGGGGATTTTGCCGGACGCGTACATACGCTCCTCGACGTCCACCGTCAGCGGCAGGAAGTCGACGTCGCGGAGGCTACCTGCCACCGCGGTACAAAGAACCATCGTGTCGCCCTGACGGACGACCACTGCGCCGGAGGCCTGCTTGGCCATCCTGCCGGTCTCAAACGAGATCTCGCTACCGGCAATCTCCACGGAAACCCGTGTAACGGCGTCACTACTCATATTCACTGCCTTTCATGTTCCGCCCGTCGGTCGGCGGTCCGTTTCATTTTCTCTTTTCCCGAACGGACGGAGCTTAGCGAACTGACGGGCGCGGCGAGACTAGCCGCCGACAGCGGCAAGACCTTCGCGCAACAGCTCAACAGCAGGCAGATCGCCAGGCGAGTCAGCTTGAAAGCTCCAGCGAACGACCCCGTCGGGGCCAATGATGACCAGGGCGCGCTGGGCGAAGCCACCTGGGTGCAGAACGCCGAAAGCGGTGCACGCGGCGCCCTTGGGCTCGAAGTCTGAGAGCTGCTCGCTACCGACAGCAAGCTTCTCTCGAAAGGCACTCTGTGACCAGGTGGCGTCGCAGGAGACGCCATACAGCGCATTGCCACGTCCCTCGAGCTCGCCGCGCAGCTCGTCATACAGCTGCAGCTGATCGGTGCACACGGGACTGAAGGCGAACGGGTAGAAGACCAGCACGCTTGTACGACCCTGCAGATCCTGCTCGGTGAAGCTCTCGCCGTCGGCACGAGCGAGCTTGAAGCTCGGCGCTGGCGTTCCGGGGGCGATTACCGACATGACGCGCCCACGGCAGTCTTACCGACGCAGACCCAGCTCTTTGATCAACGCGCGGTAGCCCTCAAGATCGCGACGCTGCAGGTAGGCGAGAAAACGCCGGCGGCGTCCGACGAGCATCAGTAGGCCACGACGAGAGCTGTGGTCTTTGTCCTGAGTGCGTAGATGCTCGGTGAGATGGTTGATGCGCTCGGTCAACAGCGCGACCTGGACCTTGGTGTTACCCATGTCCTTCTCGCTCGCGCCGAACTTGGCTGCGATCTCGCGCTTGCGCTCTGTGGTCAGTGCTGACATAGCCGAGGCACCGTAGCAGACACTGACATCAGAGCCGGATCAGCTCCCGTGTTTGCTGGACATCCAGATGCATCTGCTCGACCAGCGCGTCGGCATCGTCAAAACGTCGCTCACCGCGCAGGCGCTCGATGAAACGCAGGCGCAACTCGCTGCCGTAGAGATCCCCCGTGAAGTCGATGACGTAGGCCTCGATCAGCTCGCCACGCCCGGTATTGAAGGTCGGACGAACACCGACGTTGACCGCGGCGGCGCAGGCGGCAAACGTGTTGCCTGCGGCGACACACGCATATACCCCGTGCCCGGGACAAGCGAGCGTCTCATCGGGCACCAGGTTGGCGGTGGGGAAGCCGAGCTCGCGGCCGCGCTCATCGCCGTGAACTACCTCGCCACGCAACTCGAAGCTGTCACCGAGCAATCGGTTGGCCTCCACCATCTCGCCGGCAAGCACGAGGCCTCGGATATGGCTCGAGGAAACAACCGCACCGTCGATTTCGAGCAGTGGATGCACGACCGTCAGGAAACGATCGTCGGCGAGCAGTAGGCGCGAGTCTCCCTGCGCCTTGTGGCCGAAACGGAAGTTCTCGCCAATCGCAACTTGTGCTGCGCCGAGTGCACCGACGAGCACGTCGTCGATGAACTCCTGGGCGGAGCGCTGGGCGAACTCATGATCGAACGGGATCACGATCAGCTCGCGGACGTCGAGCGCAGCGAGCAGTTCGGCCTTGCGCTCCAGCGTGGTCAGCAACTTGGGCGTGTGTTGCGGTGAGACCACAGACACGGGATGGGGCTCGAACGTGAGCACACTGTCGGAGCCGGCGATGACCTCGCGATGGCCGAGGTGCACTCCGTCGAAAGTGCCCACCGCGACGCGACGCTCGGCTGCGGGCTCGACCTCGGACAGGCGAGTTATCTTCACGGCCACACAGCCTATTTGGAGAACGTCCCGAGCGCCTGATTGAGTGCAATCACGGGCGGATCACGCCACGGCTCGCCACGCGCGGGCGGCGAGACCGCGTCGTTGACCTCGAACGGGCCGATCGCCGTGCGTCTGAGCTGCAGGCAATAGGCGTCGCCGAGCTCAGCTATCAGCGAGCGGACATACGTGCCGGAGCCGCACTCGATCAAAAAGCCGGCGCGGGGCAGCGGGGTGGGTGGACTCGGATCTCGCAGCTCGGCGGGGCAGTCGGGGTCACGCCACAGCTGCTCGAAGCGGGTCACGGTGACGATCCGCTCGGGCATCTCAAAGCTCTCGCCGCGGCGGGCGCGCTTGTATGCGCGCTCGCCGTCGATCTTCACCGCCGAGTACATCGGCGGGCGCTGTCGCAGCTCACCGGTAGGTAGCTCGGGCTGCTCGGGTGGCAGCGTTCGCGTCCAGGTGATCTCACCCTCGGTGTCGCCTGTGCTCGATAGCGCGCCGAGCTGCGCGACCGTTTCATAGCGCTTTGGCAGCGACATCAGCGCACTCTGCGTTTTGGTCGCCCTGCCGATCAGCACCAGCAGCAGACCTGTGGCGAACGGATCCAGCGTGCCGGCATGCCCGGTGCGCACGCCGCCGAGCGAGCGTCTCACGACGGCAACAACGTCATGAGAGCTCATCCCTGCAGGCTTGTCGATCAGCAGCAAGCCGTCCCTTGAGCTCCCCTGCGCCTGACTCACGACGTTGCCGGTGCTCAAGCGAGAGTCGCGGCGGCGCGCCCGTCAGAGGACGCGTGTAGCTGCGCGGCGATCGCCTCGCGCAGGAACGTGATCAGCTCCGGCGCTTCGAGCGTGGTCGAGAAGCCAGCAGCACGACGGTGCCCACCGCCGCCCTGCGCGCGAGCGATGATCGACACGTCCACATCGTCGTCGGTGGCGCGCAGCGAGACTTTGTGCTGCCCTTTGCGCTCGCCGCTTGAGAGCTCGCGCACGAGCACCGCGACCTTCGTGCCCTCCAAGGCGCGCAGCTGGTCGATGATGCCCTCTGAGTAGCTCTCCTCGGCGTCAGCGCGGTCGAAGTCCTCGGCGCTGAGCGACGCGATCGCCAGCTCGCCACCATCGAAGCGCTGGAGCTGCGCGAGCGCAAGCGCAAGCAACGCGAGCTTGCCAAGCGGCACACCCTCATACAGCCGCCGATACACGCCGGCGACGTCCACGCCCGCTTCGATCAGCTCGGCGGCCATCACGTGCGCCTGCGGGCCGGTGTTCTCATACATGAAACGTCCGGTGTCGGTGATCAACCCGATGTAGAGAGCCTCTGCCACCGCAGCGGTCGGACGGACGTTGAGCCCATGCATCAGATCCCACACAATTTGCGCCGTGCATGAAGCCTCTGGCACGATGTGGTTGAGCGTGCCAAAGCGGGTGTTGTCGTGGTGGTGGTCGATGTTCAGGAGGTGCGCGCCATCACGCAGGACACTGGCCGAGTTTCGATCGATGTTGCCGCAGTCCAGGAACACGACCGTGCGGGCGGCGATGTCGGCGGGCGGCTCACGGATCAAGCCATCGAGATCGAAGAAGCGATACTCGCGCGGCAGCGGCAAATCGTCAGGAGAGATGAACATCGCCGAGTCCTTGCCGAGCGCACGGAGCAGACCCTGCATCCCCACCAGCGACCCCAGCGCATCGCCGTCTGGGTTCTCATGGGCTGCGAGCACGAAGCGCTGGTCCTCGCGGATACGTGCGAGCACCAGCTCACGGGTGATCTCAAAGGTGGGGATGTCGCTCACTGGCTCTCCATCTCATCGATCAGCTCCTCCACGCGCAGCGCCCGGTCGGTAGTCTCGTCGTATTCGAACTCGAGCGTGGGTGTGCGCTTGAGGTGTAGCTGACCGGCGATGCGCGCCTGCAGAAAGCCATGGGCGCTACGCAAACCATCGAGCGTCGTCTCGCGCTCATGCGGCTCCGAGACGCCCCCATCGCCACCAAGAACACTCACGTACACACGTGCATGGCTTAGGTCTGGGCTGGTCCTGACATCGGTCACGGTTACAAATCCAACTCGCGGGTCCTTGAGATCGCCTGCAACGGCATCGCCGATTACCTGTCGGATCGCCTCATCGACCCGGCGCATCCGTCCTGAGGTCATCCTACCCGTCCAATTCCGCGCCGGACTGCGTGTCCCTGCAACCCGGGCTCTATAGAGGTAACTGAGCTGCGAGGACCAAGCGAGGCAAGGACGCAGTGAGCGAAATGTGCTTCGCACATGAGCGATCGAGGACGCAGCCTCGCGCCGGTCATCGCGCCTCAGTTGGAGAGCTCGCGCTCCACCTGTCGTGTCTCATAGGTCTCCAACACATCGCCCTCGCGCAAATCCTGGAAATTGGTGAGCACGATGCCGCACTCGAAGCCGCTTGCGACCTCGCGAGCATCCTCGTTGAAACGGCGCAGGCTCTCGATCGTGGTGTCGTAGATAACGGTGCCCTCGCGCACCACCCGCACGCGCGAGCCGCGCGTGATTTTGCCCTCGGTGACAACCGAGCCGGCGATCGTGCCGATGCGTGAGGCTTTGAACAGCTGGCGCACCTCGGCCTGGCCGAGCGGTGTCTCGACCTCTTCGGGGGCAAGCATGCCCTGCATCGCCGCACGCAACTCCTCGATCGCCCGGTAGATGACCGCATAAGACCGGATCTCAACACCCTCGCGGTCAGCGATCTGACGGGCGTCACCGACCGGGCGTACGTTGAAGGCAAGGATCACGCCATTGGAGGCCGCGGCGAGCATCACGTCGGACTCGTTGATGCCACCAACACCGCGGTGGATGATGTTGACCTTGACCTCTTGCTGGGGCAGCTTCGCGATCTCGTCCTCGATTGCCTCCAGCGAGCCGGCAACGTCAGCCTTGACGAGCAGCGCGAGCTCCTTGACGGCGCCCTCTTGCGCGAGCTTGAAGACGTCCTCCAGCGAAACCTTGCGCCCGGAGCGCCGTGCAAGCGCCTCGGTCTTCAGGCGGTTGGCGCGCTCGCCCGCCAGCTGGCGCGCACGGCGCTCGTTCTCGACCACACGCACATGCTCACCCGCCTCGGGCACACCGTCGAAGCCAAGCACCTCGACCGGCTGACCAGGCATCGCTCGCTTGAGTTTGCCGCCGGTGAAGTCGTGCATCGCACGCACACGGCCAAAGTGCGCGCCGGCGACGAGCGCATCTCCCACCCGCAACGTACCGCGCTGAATCAAGATCGTGACAACGGGCCCACGTCCGGGGTCGAGCTTGGACTCGATCACCGCACCCGAGGCCTCTGCACCTGCGTTGGCCTTCAGTTCCTCTAGGTCAGTGACCACCTGGATGGTGTCAAGCAGCGTGTCGAGCCCGTCGTGGGTCTTGGCGCTGACGTCGACGAACTCGGTGTCGCCGCCCCACTCCGAGGGCTGCAGGCCATGCTGGGTCATCTCCGTGCGCACCCGCTCGGGCTGCGCGCCCTCCTTATCGATCTTGTTGACCGCAACCACGATCGGCACTTCGGCTGCCTTGGCGTGGTCGATCGCCTCTTCTGTCTGCGGCTTGACGCCATCGTCGGCGGCAACCACGATCACTGCGAGGTCGGTCACCCGGGCGCCGCGGGCGCGCATCGCGGTAAACGCCTCGTGGCCGGGAGTGTCGAGGAAGGTGATCTCTTTGCCGGCGTGATGCACCTGATAGGCGCCGATGTGCTGGGTGATGCCGCCAGCCTCGCCCGCGACCACCTCGGTCTCGCGGATCGCGTCCAGCAGCGAGGTCTTGCCGTGGTCGACGTGCCCCATGATCGTGACCACCGGCGGACGGTCGACCAGATCCTCCTCGGCGTCCTCGTATTCGGGCTCGACCTCGACGTCATCGGCTGCGTGGACGATCTCGATCTGCTTGTCGAACTCGTCGGCGATCACCTGGATGGCCTCGTCGGAGAGCGTCTGTGTAAGCGTCGCCATCTCCCCCAGTGACATCAGCTTCTTGATGATCTCCGGCACCGCCACGCCGAGGTACTCGGCGACGTCCTTGACGGTCGATCCGGAGTTGACGCGGATCAGGTCGGTGGCCTCCATCGCGGCGGTATCGATCGGAGCGATCGTCTCGTCGTAGGTTCCGCGTCTGCGCCGTCCGCGGCGCGGGCGACGCTGAGGTTGGTTCGATGGCCCACCCTGCTGGCGGCGAGACGCCTGGGAGTCGATCACCACACGCCGGCGTCCGCCGGGGCCGATGTCACCGGGAGTACGCTCGCCAGTGCGCGAGTCGCGTGTCGGGCGCACTCGCTCAGCGGCTGCGGCAGCCGCTGCGGAGTCCGCAGGCGGTGATGCTGCCGACGCACCGGCAGTCGGTGCGGGAGCTGCGGGCGCCGTGCCGACGGCGCCCGGCGCGGGAGCACTTGCCGGCGCGGGAGAAGTTGGGCTTGCAGCAGACGGAGCCGACTTGGGCGGCGCCGGTGTCGCGGCTGGGGCGGCTTGCTTGACAGGCGGCGCTGCCGAGGCGCCCGGTGTTGGCGCACCGTTAGCGGCGGCCGATGTCGCTGCGCCCCCCGCGCCGCCAACGCCGAGTGCTTTCAGAGCTGCAGCCTCGTCGACCGAAGAGGCAGCAGCCTTGGCGTCGATGCCGGCGGCATGCAGCTTCTCGAGCATCTCCTTGCTGGAGAGCCCGTGATCCTTGGCTAGTTCGTGTACGCGCTTCTTGCTCATGGTGTCAATGAAAATAGATGGGTTCGACTCGCCGGCTATGCCCGACTCCGCGGGCGAGCGGGATCTTTTCCCGATTCTACGAGCTTAGGATCAACTGTTACACGCGAACGCAGACCACGTGCGATCCCGCCGCGCTGCAATGCTCGCGCGAGACACTCAGCTGTGGGCGCTTGGGGATCGACGCTACGGCAAAGGTACGCGCCGCGTCCTGGCATCGTGGCGGCGTGGTCGAGGACCGCGCGCCGTGAGCCCTTGCCGCAGTCACTCTCAGCACCATGATCGGCGACAGCGAGGCGCAACAACTCAGGCTTCGGTGCGATTCGCCCACAGCCGACACAGCGGCGCTGGGGCACGTGACCCGCTATGTCGTCTGCTCCTCGGCGGCCACCTCGGCCTCAGCCTCATCGGAAGCTGTGACGGACGCCAGATCGCCGATGTTGTCGCTGGCGATGCTCGCCAGTGCCTGGTGGCTTTCCAGTCCGCAGTAACGCGAGTTGGGTAGCGACGCGTTGGGGCAGCGCCGGCCGTTGGAGAGGATTGCAGCGCAGCGTCCCTGCACCTCCTCCTCCTCATAACCATGCTCGGCCTCCTCGGCAGCGAACTCCGTCTCCGAGCGGATGTCCACGCGCCAGCCCGTCAACCGTGCTGCCAGGCGTGCGTTCTGTCCCTCACGTCCGATCGCCAGCGAGAGCTGGTCGTCGGGAACGATCACGGTCGCCTGCTTGGCCTCGTCGTCGACGAGTACCTCGCGCACGCGGGCCGGCGAGAGCGCCTTGGCGACGAAACGTGCGGGCTCGTCGTTGAAGGGGATGATGTCGATCTTCTCGCCGCGGAGCTCGGAGACGACCATACGCACGCGTGAGCCGCGGGGGCCGACGCAGGCGCCGACGGGGTCGACGCCGTCGGTGTGCGAGATGACGGCGATCTTCGAGCGGTAGCCGGGCTCACGGGCGACGTTGGCGATCTCCACAAGACCGTCAGCGATCTCGGGAACCTCCAGCTCGAACAGCTTCTTGATCAGCTCGGGGTCACGTCGGGAGACGATGATCGCGGGCCCCTTGGTTGACGGCGAGACCTCCTTGATGACGGCCTTGATCCGCTGGGAGTGGTCATAGCGCTCACCATCCACTTGCTCGGACTTCGGTAGCAGCGCCTCGACGCGTTCGCGCAGCTGTACGAGCGTGTAGCGGGAGTCCGACTGCTGCACGATGCCGGTGATTAGCTCGCCGACGCGGTCGCGGTACTCCTCATACATCATGTCGCGCTCAGCCTCACGAATGCGCTGCAGGATCACCTGCTTGGCGGTCTGCGCGGCGATCCGCCCGAAGTCGTCAGGGGTGACGTCACGTTCGTCGATCTGGTCGCGGTATTCAGCGAACTTCGCGGGATCGATTTCCGGTTCCTCCGGTTCGCGCATCTCCCCCGTCTCCGGGTCGACGGTCGTTTCCTCGTCGATCGTCTCGACGATCAGATGCGCCTCGAGGCGTTCGGGAATGATCAGTTCGATGACACGGAAGTCGGCAGTCTCGCGGTCCATTTCCACGCGGGCGTACTTGGCCGAGCCAGGCTGCTTCTTATAGGCCGACAGCAGCGCGTCCTCAAGCGCGATCATCAACTTCTCAGGCTCGATGCCCTTCTCGCGTGCAAGCGCGTGCATGGCCTCAAGGATTTCGCGTGACATAGCTTGCTCTACTCCTCGATCAAGTTCGAACGACGTATCTCCGAGTAAGGGATCGCAATGACGCCCCCGTCTGCGGCCAGCGTGATCTCCTCATCTGATGCCCCCACCAGCTCTCCCGTGAAGCTGCGTACCGGCCTCATGGCTTCATGCCCGCCAGCGCGCTCACCCGAGCCCAGCGCTGCGCTGGGACGAGGGTGACGCGTGCGCACCCGCGCGCGGCGCCCGACGAAACGGCGAAAATGCGCGGGCTTGGTCAGCGGGCGCTCGTGACCCGGCGATGAAACCTCGAGCGAGTAACGCTCGCGCAGATCGTTCAAGCACATCGTCACGCGCTCGCACATCTCGAGCGTGACGCCGTCCGGGTGATCGATGAAAACGCGCAGACAACGACCGCCGGAAATCTCGGCGAGAAGCACCTCGATTTCGGGCTCGGCGTCGGCGAGACGCCTCTCTATTTCTGTCTGTAGCGGGGTCATCAACTCACTCCTTACGCAAAAAAAGCGGGCGGGCGCCCACTCTCGGTGCTGCAGCCGACGCCTGCACGTCGACACGAAAGCTCTACTTCGAGGATAGCAGTGGCACGCGCCCACATAGCGCGTTCACGTGCGCTCGGCGTCGCGACGGGCACGTTCGCGGTACAGCTTGTAATCGGCTCGCTCGGGGGCCAGCGAGCACGCGAGCGCGAGCGGCTTACAGGCCTCGCGATGGCGTCCCAACAGTTGCATCGAGCGCCCGAGGCAAAACAACGCGTAGTCGTTGGTTGGTGTCCTCGACGCCACCGCCTGAAACTCGGTGGCGGCTCCTTCATAGCGCTGGGCGTGAAAGAGCGCGCGCCCTAGTGCCTCGCGGATCGAGTCCTTGTCGGGCTCGCGATCGCGAGCCTTGCTCAACGGCACGATCGCTGCCTGGTGGTCGCCATGATCGAGCAACTCGAGGCCTCGCTGGTAGAGGTCATAGACACTCTCCATCGCCACAGTTTAACCGCTGTCCCTCAGACTTTCGACCGCATCGAGGATCGCATCGGCGATCTGTGCCTTGCTCGCACGCGGGACGTGACGACGATCGATCTGCGTGCTGCCGTTACGCGAGGCAGTCAAGATCGTGACCTCGTTAGCGTCGACGTCAAAGCCGATGTCATGACGGGAGATGTCGTTGACGACGAGCGCGTCAAGGCTCTTGGCGGTGAGCTTTACGCCAGCGTCGTGAACGGCCTGCTTGCCATGCTCGGCTGCAAACCCGACGAGTGTCTGCCCGGCGCGGCGTGCGGCTGCGAGCCCGGAGAGGACGTCGGCGGTGGGCTCGAGCATGAGCTCCAGACGCGAACGGCCCGTCTTCTTGATCTTCTCGGGGGCAGGCGCTACCGGCGTGAAGTCGGCGACTGCTGCGCTCATCAGCAGCACGTGGCAGCTGGGGAACTCCTGCTCGCAGGCGTCCTTGAGCTCAGCCGCGGTGGTGACATTGCGACGGTCCACACCATCAGGCGTGGGTAGTGCCACGTTGGCGGCCACAAGGATCACCTCGGCACCACGTTCGCGGGCGACCTGGGCGAGCGCAAAGCCCATGCGTCCGGAGGAGCTGTTGCCGACGAAGCGCACACTGTCGATTGGCTCACGAGTGCCGCCTGCGGTAACGAGCACCTTTAGTCCCCGCAGCGGCGCGCAGTTGCCCAGCCCCTCCCCCGTGTGCTCAACCCCTGCGGCGTCAGCCGGGGCACTGGACGCGTTCCCGACACGATTCGCGGCGAGGGCACGCACGCACTCCGCGAGGATCCGCACGGGATCCGCCAAACGCCCGACGCCCTGCTCGCCTTTGGATGCCAGCCGTCCGACATCGGGCTCAACGATGATCACCCCGCGCTCGCGCAACACCCGCAGGTTCGCCTGCGTGGCAGGGTGCTCATACATGCGGTTGTTCATCGCGGGAGCAATAACCAACGGGCAGCTTGCTGCGAGCACACAGCCGCTCAGCAGATTGTCAGCGAGCCCAGTAGCGAGCTTGGCGATCGTGTTAGCGGATGCGGGTGCAACCACGAACACCTCCGCATTCGTAACCAACTCAAGATGGCTGAGTGGCTCGTGCGTAGGCGTCGCCTGGTCGGGGAACGCCCCCCGCGCGGGGTCGCGCTCGAACTCGCTGCTCAACACGGGTGCGCCACTCAACGCCGCAAACGAAGCCTTGCCGACGAACCGCTCGCTGTTGGGCGTCTGCACTACACGCACCGCGTGCCCATCGGCCGTGGCCAGGCGCACAAGCTCAAGCGCCTTATAAGCAGCAATACCGCCACTAACGCCCAGCAGGATTCGAGACATAACTAGAGGTTGTAGAGGGCCCGCGGGCTGCTAGCAAGCCCTGGCCGGGCCATTGCGCAAAGGCTAAGCGCCCTCGACCAGAGCATCACGCGCCTGAGCCGGTCGAGGGGAAAGCGAGACAACGCTGGCCCAGGCATTGCGCTTTTGGATCTCGTTCTGGCAAATGCGGCTACAGGGAGTCACGGGCCAAGCGAGGCAAGGACGCAGGGAGCGTGGCGTGCTGTGCACGCGAGCGACCGAGGACGCCGCCTCGC
>DATBYJ010000262.1:0-2643 GCA_036513795.1 Solirubrobacteraceae bacterium
CGAAGCTCTCGCTCAATCAGACAGCTACGGCGCCGGCGCACCGGTGCGCGAGGCCGAACGACTACAAGCCCAGCGAGAAGAAGCCGCAAAACACGCATACGAAAGCGAATGCCATCTAGCCAGCTGCCAACTTCACGGACCGGAAAAACATTCCGAGCCGGGAGAAGGCGGAGCAATAGTAGGTGAATCGTATGGAGGAGGCGGAAAAGCGGGCAGTGAAGAAGGTGGGGGGCGCCCGAGCCAAATGCACGACGGCGGAAGGGCACGTGAACGCCGAAGGCCTAACGGGAAATATCGTGGCTACCTTCGGTGTATCCGTAAGGTTCCGCTGGAGCGGTAACGCAATTACTTCAATCGGCATGCACTACTTACGGGAAGGGAAGTTGGGGGTGGGGGTATAAAGGAACGCTAAAGGAAGAAAAGGAAGGAGGACAGGGACATTCATACTTTACCTTCTGGGCACAAGGAAACTTTGAACAATGCATCGTGTGGTATTGCCAACAGTGGCAACCAGAACTCAACGGAGGACCGAAGCTGCGTCTGTTAGCACCGACGATCGTCGCGCTCGCGATATTGCTGCCAGGATGCGGTGGTGCCAAAGACACCGCCAAGGTGAAGGACGCGCCAGTGCTAGGAGGAGCGGATAAGCAGTCAGCGTCGTCGAGTGCCACTGCGCGCTCCGGGGACTTGGCCGTCACCCTGACGGCCACACCGATGGGGGCGAAGACCCGCTCGCCGATCGAGTTCAACCTCACCGCGTATGCGCCCCATGCTCCGGGCGCTTTCGGCTATCAGCTCCGCTACGGCGATGGGACAAGCGCCGCGCAGAACACCGTGCCCCTGATCTGTATCGCCGGCAAAGGTGCGCCAATGCATCAAACGTGGCAGCTAGTTCATCGCTACAAGGCAGCCGGCCGATATCGTGTCTCGGCGAGCGTCTACATCAACTGCACAAGCGACCACGCGACGGCGACGGTTGCGGTCAATGTGACGTGAGACTCGACCCCGCGCTACAGGCGCTCACAGCTCAGCGGCGCTCGGCAGCGATTGCCAAGCGCTTCGATCGTGAGTTCTCGGTCGCGGCGCAGACGGCGGATCGCCTGGCCGAGATCTGCATTCGTCGGCACGGACGGTCCTGCGCGAAATGCCGGGGCTACGCCGTGCCGCTCAAGGCGCTCGACGGCCCTGCTCAGTGCCGAAGGCTCCAGCTCGCTGACTTCTGCTCCAAGCTCGGTGCGCGACCATCGCTCGTCGTCGTCGCGTAAACCTGCAAGGGGATGGCCCGTTCGGCGATCTGAGGATCGGCTTGGCCTAGACGATCTCCGCAAACAACGTCAGCTCGCCGGAGAGCTGCTCGTAGAGGCGCTGGCGAAGTCGCGTGTGGATCTGCGAGATGCGGCTCTCTGAGACGCCGAGGCGCTCGCCGATGTCGCGTAGCTTCAGGTTCTCCACGTACAGTAGGACTGCCACTTCGCGCTCCTGCTTTGACAACCGTGCGAACGCCTTGCGGAAATGCGCCTTGGCTTCCTGGCGTTCGGACTGCAAGACCGGGTCGCACTCGCTGTCGGAACTCACCAGCGTGTCGATCCGCTCGACCGCTGAATCATCTTCGGACTGCACGGCGCGGTTGAGCGAGCCGACTTCCGCCAACGCCACCTGATCGAGGCGGCCGGCAAGTTCGCCCGGTGTGATGCCGAGTTGCGAGGCGAGCTCTGTGCGGCTTGGCTGGCGCTCATGAGTGCAGGCAAAGCGCTCACGAGCGGCATCGATCGCCCGCTCGTCGCGCCTTACCGAGCGGGGCGCCCAGTCGTGGCGGCGTAGCTCATCAAGCACAGCACCGTGAATCCGCGTCCATGCGTACTGTTCAAGCGTGGCGCCCTTATCCGGGTCGTAGCGCTCGATCGAGCGGATCAGAGCCTCCAGGCCGCAGGACAGGAAGTCCTCGACCTCACCGTGCACGGGGGTGCCGTTGACCTTACGCAAGACAATGTGACGAACCATCGGCATGAACGCAAAGATCAGCCGGTCACGCAGCTGACGGTCTTCCGTTTGCCGATATTCATCCCATGTCGAGCGCACCTCGGCTGCCGATGGCCTGACCGTTTGCTTCGCGATGATGTGCATTACCTGCTCCAATTTCGAGGGAACAGTGGCCACATCGGCGCGCCGTGTAGGTGCACTTGAGAGCTGCAAGCTGGAGCGCACAACTGCCCCCAGCTGGTGGCGTAGAGCTAGCCGCCGGCGACGTCGCGGCGCAGCAACGTGAGATACGCGGCCACGAGTGCGGGCACGCCATACAACGCGCACACCCACGCCGAGTGGACGATCGGCGACCAGTCCGTTGGGGTGCGTAGCAGCCCCTGCCAGCTCTGGAACTGTTCGGTGATCAGGTACGGCCTAATGCCTTCGAGCCCCGGGATCTGCGCGATGATGAACAGCAGGATCACCAGGCCAATCGTGCCCACCACCGCAGCTGCGCTGTTGCGGGTGGCGGTGGATAGCAGCACGCCGATGCCCACAAGCGCGAACAGCGGAATCAGATAGACGGCGTTGGCGGCGAACACCAACAGCAGTGCTTCCGGTGCCGTGACGACGGTCCCGGAGAACGTCGTAACCGAGTGAAAGCCCCAGGAGATGACGCCG
>DATBYJ010000263.1:0-3343 GCA_036513795.1 Solirubrobacteraceae bacterium
GCCAGGCTAACAACGCGATCCACACGATCGCAGTGGTCCGCGCCAAGCACCAGCCCGAGACGCGCGCTTACCTCGATCGCCGCATCAGCGAAGGCAAGACCAAGAGAGAAGCGATGCGCGCGCTCAAGCGTCACGTCTCCCGCGAACTCTTCAAACGACTCGCGAGCGCGCCCTTGACTTCATAGAAACATCCTTGACAACATGGCCGTTTTAGGTCCGGGCTGACTCTTGGTCTGTTTGTCGTTGGGTGTGAAAAGCAGTGTCGGCGGTGTGTCCGGTCCTAGGACGTCACGCTTGAGCATCGCGAACGGTGCGGCCGATAGGGAAGCTATGCGTCCGCGTCACAGAGGTGGGAGGTCGCTGCGGCGCCTGACGCTGACGCGACAGGTCGCGCTTATGAGCCTAGTTCCGATCGTTGCACTGGGGTTCATCCTCGCGCGTGTGCTTGAGCAGCAGATCATCACGCGTACGCTGGCCGACGCCGGTGAGTCCGCGCAGCTCATAGCTCGCCTGGGGATCCAGCCGCGGCTCACACCGAGCGACCTGCGCAACGGTTTGAGCGCACGCGGCATCCATGAACTCGACGAGCAGCTGCGGGCGCGTTCGGTGCAGCGCGATCTGGCGCGCATCAAGATCTGGAACAGCCAGCGCAAGATCGTGTATTCCGATGACCACAGCCTGATCGGGCAGAGCCCGAACACGAGCGGCGACGATGACCTGCACGACGCGCTCGAGGGCCAAGCTGACCCAGCGGAGGTCGTGACGCCGGAACGGGGCACCGAGACCGCCAGCGAGGTCGGCCTGGGACGCCTGGTGGAGGTGTACGTGCCGCTGCGCTTCGCGGCCTCCGGGCCGCCCTCGGGAGCATTTGAGATCTATCTGAGCTATCGCCCGATCGCGGCTGCTCTCACCAGCGACACGCGGATGATCGCGCTGCTCATCGCTATCGGGCTGACGCTGCTGTGGGCGATTCTTAATCGCATCGTCGCTCGCGCTTCGCGCCGGCTGCGTCAACAGGCCGATGAGAATGATCGTCTTGCGCGTTACGACCAGCTCACCGGGCTACCGAATCGAACGCTTTTCATCGAAGGGATTGAAGATGCGGTCAGGCGCAGCAAGCGCCGAGCAGGCACGTTCGCGGTGCTGCTAATCGACCTCGACGGCTTCACCGAGATCAACAACACTCTCGGCACTGCCAACGGCGACCTCGTTCTCTGCGAGGTCGCTCGTCGTCTCCGCGGCAGCGTGTGCGATGACGCCTTCGTGGCCCGCTTGGCGGCGATGGGTACGCAGTTCTCGTACACGGCGCCCAAGGCGTCCGCGACGCATTGAGTGCGGCGGCCGCGATACAGGCGAGCTTTGAGTCCTCGGTCGTGCTTGACGACGTCGAGGTTCGCGTCGAGGCGAGTATCGGCATCGCGGTCATGGGCGAACACGCGGACCGACCCAGCGTGCTGTTGCAGCGTGCCGACGCGGCGCTCGCGCACGCGCGCTCACACCACAGCGGGATCGAGGTGTATTCGTCGGAGTGCGACCACTTCGACGCGACGCGATTGAAGTTGCTCGCTGAGGTCCGCGGGGCATTGGAGCGCGGTGAGTTCGTCCTTCAATATCAGCCCCAGATCGAGCTTCAGAGCGGGCGCATCACCGGCGTCGAGGCCCTGGTGCGCTGGCATCACCCCGAGCATGGCGTGCTGGCTCCGCCGGAGTTCATTCCGCTGATCGAGCAGACCGCTCTGATCCGGCCGCTCACGCTGGCATTGATCGACCAGGCGCTCGGCCAGCTCGTCATCTGGCGGGGTCTCGGAATCGACATACAGATGTCGGTCAACCTGTCGGCCCGCAACCTGCTCGACACAGAGCTGCCGCAACGTGTCGCCGCGATCCTCGACCGCCATCGCGTGAGGCCCGACAGGCTGGTTGTGGAGGTCACCGAGAGCGCGGCGATGGCCGATCCACGCAGGGCGGTCGCGGTGCTAGCGGCGCTGCGTGCCACGGGCATCGGTGTCTCGGTCGATGACTTCGGGACAGGCAACGCCTCGATCGAGTACCTCGCGAAGCTGCCAGCTACCGAGATCAAGATCGACCGCTCGTTCATCACCGACATCCTCGAGGACCCACGGGCGCAGGCGATTGTCCGCTCCACAATTGACCTCGCTCGCAACCTCGGGCTCACCGTCGTCGCGGAGGGCATCGAGACCGAAGCTGTCTTGAGCCATCTCGTCGGGCTGGGCTGCGATACCGGGCAGGGCTACTTGATCTCACGGCCGCAGCCGGCTGATGCGCTGACGGAGATCCTGAGAACTGGCTTCGCCGCGGTGCCGGCGCTTCCCGGCTTCAATACGGCGCTGGCCAAACTGATCCGCTCCTAGCACGTTCGGGAAGCTCGCAGGGAAGGATCCCGCGATGGCGGGGTCATATAGGGAGCGCGCGAAAGGCGGGCCGTGCGTTGATCGCTGCCGCAGAGCCAACGAAGGGATCGCAAGATTTCGGTCGGGGCGTCGGGCTGTGATCAGGAAACCATCTCGTCCGATTCCCGATCCACAGGAGACATCCCAGTGCCTAGAACGTCGATGATTGCTCTAGTTGGTGTTGCGCTCGCTCTCGCCGGCTGCGGCAGCTCCAGCAGCAGCACCAGCAGCTCGCCCAGCACGTCGGCCGCTGCGACCACCCCGACTACTGCGCCGGCTGCGATCTCAAGCACGAGCTCTGCTCCGTACCTCGCGAATCTGAAGGCCGTGAGCAAGGTCGCCTCAACGGTCCCGGCCAACGGCGATGTGAATCCTTATGGGATCGTGACCGTGCCCACCAGCACGGGCAAGCTCCAAGCGGGCCAG
The DNA here is from genome assembly GCA_036513795.1 of Solirubrobacteraceae bacterium. GTDB lineage: Bacteria > Actinomycetota > Thermoleophilia > Solirubrobacterales > Solirubrobacteraceae > Palsa-744. Next base: position 2,838 of record DATBYJ010000263.1, read on the forward strand.
ATGCTGATAAGCAACTTCAACGCGAAGGAAAGTGCCAAGGAGAGTGGTCAGGGCACCGGCAAGACGATCGTGCAGGTATCGACCGCCGGGAAGGTCTCGCTGTTTGCGACGATCGATGCCAAGACGCTCCCCGGCCCGTGCCCAGGCGGCGTCGGGCTGACGACGGCGCTGAACATCCTGCCTGGCGGCTACGTCGTCGTGGGCAGCCTGCCAACGACCAACGGCAAGACGGCGACCGCGAAGTACGGCTGCCTGATCGTGCTCAACAGCGAAGGCAAGGCGGTCGAGACGATCGCGAGCAAGAACATCCAGGGTCCGTGGGACTCGACCGCCAAGAGCGAAGGCTCCAAGACCAGCCTGTTCGTCAGCAATGCGCTCAATGGGGGTGCCGCGAAGGGCAAAAAAACAGTCGACAACTCGACAGTGCTGCGGATCGAACTGGAATCCGGCGAAGGACAGACGCCGAAGGTACTGAGCGAAACGGTGATCGCCGATGGCATCCCCTG
>DATBYJ010000264.1:0-11220 GCA_036513795.1 Solirubrobacteraceae bacterium
CACGAAGTAGCCCACGACGGCGCGCTCATAGCGGTCGTAGAAGGCTGCAAATGCATCTGGTTCGGAGCGTGACGCCGCCAACAGCTCGCCGTCGCTGGCCGTAAGGAAGTCCACACCGTTTGTTAACTCACGGCAGCGGGATTTGTGACCACTTACGTGTGCTGGTCGGTGTAATCGCTCAGATCAGGCCGTCGAGCAGCCAGCGCAGGACACGCGCGCGCGGGCGCCAGCGCGCTGGTCGGTACATGGTTTCTGACAGCTCCGCGACCGCATGGTCGAGGGCGTCCTCGACCAGCGCGTCGTGCAGCGGCTCGAACAGCAGTGGCCACTGCCAGTGCATCCTGCCTTCCGTGTGGCCGGTGAGAACATGGCGCAGCACGACACCGTCACGGCTGTGGTCGAGCTCCCAGCGATGCTCGCCGATGAGCCCAGGCGGTCCGGTGAAGCCGAAGCGCGCGAGCTGGCCGGGTTGGTGCTCGAGGACTCCGTAGCGGATCGGCCCGTGACCGCCTTGGTTGCCCACCTGCATGCCTCCCTCGAAGCGCATCGCAGGCCAGCGGTCGTGGGGCCAGAGTCGATCGTCATCCCCAGCCAGGCCGTCGATCAACGATCCAGGCGTGCCGCCTGGTGGCAGGACGCGCTCGTGGATGTTGTGGATTCTCATCGCAGTGTCTCTCGGTCATAGAGGGCGGTCGGGTTGTCGATGACTTAGTGCCATCCGCCATCGCGGGCTGCCGGCGAAACTTGAGTATCGTTGAGTATTGATTAGCGATCGGTAGCGTATCACTATCGATATTGGGCCGCTACTATCTGGTGGTGCCGACGGACAATGACTTCGAGGACTCTGTTGGAGCGGCGGCCGTCCTGTTGGGCGACCGTTGGACCTTCCTGATTCTCAGAGAGGCGTTTTTTGGAGCTAAGCGCTTCAACGAGTTCGCGGAGAACCTCGGGCTCTCGCGCAACATCCTCAGCAGTCGCCTGAAGATGCTCGTCTCACAGGGGATTTTCGAGGAGCATCCCTACGGCCCGAGCAAGGCCCGCAACGAATATCGCCTAGCGCAAGCCGGACGCGACATCTTCCCGATCGTTGTAGCGCTGCTCCAGTGGGGCGATAAGTATCTTGCCGGCGCACACGGACGCTCGATCGTGCTGCAACACACGCGCTGCGGCGGTGATGCCGACCCGCAGCTCGTTTGCCGAACGTGTCACGAGCCACTCGAGCTGAGTGAGGTCCTGCCGACACCTGGTCCGGGCGCGAGCGAGTGGGTGCGCGAGCACCTCTCGCAGCTGTCCGGCGGTGTCTTTGTCGCACCCGACAGCGGGCCGGTTGCTCCCGCTACGGACCGATGAAGCGGAACCGGGCCGTGCTCGGTGCGTCGGCACTGCCCGTGAAATAGCTCTCGAGCGTGGTCACGGTGACGGGCACTTCACTACCCGGGCTGCCCGCGGGTGAGACGGCGTCCACGGCGGTGCTCGAGCCGCAGGCGAGCAGCGCTTGCACGGGGGTGAAGGACTCCGCCTGGCTTTCCCCGAAGGCGACTGCGAGCGGGCAGCCGAGGTTCTGGCCGTGCACGACCACCGTCGTGCCGCCGGTCGCGCTGCCCTTGCTTGGTGCGAGCGATTCGACCGCCGGCTGGCCTGGGGGATACAGGTACAGCTGGTCGCCGTTTGAGCTGGCGTTGCAGCCGCTGACCGTGCATACCTGCACGTCTACGAGCGCGGGGTTCTGTGACACCGTCTGCGTGAGCAGGCGCTTGTCGCTGGTGGCGGTGAAGGCATAGTTGCTGCCTTGTGATTCTGGTCCCTCAGTGCCCTCAAAGCGCACTACCGTCACCTGTCCCTGCATTCCCTTGCCGGAGATCGAGAGTGGTGTACCGCCGGTGTCGGGGGCGCCGCTGACTCCTTCTAGGGTGATCTTGCTGGTTGTGTTTGCCACTGCGGACACACGCGGCACACCGGCGTAGTCGATCGGGGTTGGCGCTGAGTAGCCGGCCAGCGTGCGCACCGAGAACGGCAGGCTCGTGGGCTGCACGGTCGCAGTCTGTGGCGATGAGGCAATCGCGGGAGCGGTGATCTGTAGCTCGGTGCCGCTCGCGAACGAGATCCCGTAGTCATGCGAAGATTCCAGCCCCGGTTTACCGAAGAACGCGTAGTCGAAGGTGAAGCGGCTGAGGCCGCGACCGTGGACGGTCACGAGCGTTTCACCTATCTCGCTGGCGAGGCTGGCGGCGCCCTGGGAGGTCGATACCGAAGTGACTTCGGGGGCGGGGGCGTAGTCAAACTCGGTGGCGGCGGGGTACACCTCGCAGCCGCAGCCCGGCGGGGCCTCGAGCGCCCCGTCCTGTTCGGCTGTGGGACTTCCCTCCAGTGGCGCAAGGATCTTGCCGGTAGCGCTCGCGCCCGAGGAGTTGTGAACGACGACCTGTACTTGACAGATGTCGTTGCCCGCACTCTCACCGGCATATACCCCGGTCTTGGGGAGCGGCGCACACGCGGTCTGGGGGGTATAGGCGGGAGGAGTGACTTCAATCTGCGAGTCGCTGAGGATCTTGAACGTACTCGCGTTGACAGCGCCGAAGCTGACGCTCGTCGCGCCGCTGAAGCCGGAGCCGAGAATCGTCACGGGCGTGGGCGCACTCTCCCGCCCACCTGAGGGGCTGAGGCCGGTAACGGTGGGGAGCGAGCCTGCTTTGCTGCTATCGACGTATTGGAACGTCGAGGCGGGGCTGGCTGCGCTGGACTGGCCATTGGCAATCGTGACGATGACCTGGACGGCGCCTGCGCCGTCCTGTGGTGGCGGCGCACCCGCTGGCAGCGTGTCGCGCGCCGGAGGGAGCACGACGGTCAGCGCGGTGTTGCTGAGCACGTGGATGGCACTTGCCGCCGCGTGCCAGGCGCCGACCTGCACGCCGCTCACATCGGCGCTGCCGGCGCTTTCGAACCCGCTGCCGGTGACCTTGACGCTCTCGCCGCCCGCCGTTGCGCCGGAGCTAGGGGAGAGCGCTGTGATGGTCGGCCGGCCCGCCTGGGCGCCATAGCTACAGAGGTAATAGGCGAGCCCCGCCGAGCCGCCGGGGCCGCTCACTCGTGGCGAGCCCAGTCCCGAGGCCATGTCGTAGCCTGCGGTGGCGGGAAAGACCTTGCCGCCGTCGAGGCCATAGACGTCGTTGTTGCCTTCGGTGATGTCGTTGAACGAAGCGCCGTACGCAGCTGGGTCCGACGCGACCGCATACAGGAGTGGGCTGGCGAAGCCGATGCCCGAGGCGGTGGCGGGGTTCGACCGGCACGTTGGCGAGGCGTCGATGAGGGCGAGCATTGCCGCCCAAATCGGACTGGCCGACGAGGTGCCTCCGGTCGTCACCCAGCCGTCGGGCGTGTCGTATTCGCCTGAGCCCTTGAACGCCGCGCTGTAAACGGTCGGTGCACCCGTGTACTCATCAGCCTGCGCGGAGACATCCGGCACGAGCCTGCACGGCGTCGTGCTCCCTGCGCCGGGGAGTGTCGCGTCACAGAAGCCACTCGGATAGCCGAAGCTCTGCTGCACGCTCCCGCCGTTGGTGTAGTCGGCGCTGCCGGGCAAGACGATGCCGGGCACGGAGGAGTCGCGTTGCCAATCAGGCATCGCCCACGACTGCGATATGCCGCCGCCGCCCCCGCCGCCTTCTGGTCCGTCGTTCCACACGTGCTCTTGAGCCGGCTGGGTGGCGGCATCGGTGATGGTCGTGCCGCCGATCGCCAACACGTAGGGCTGGCTTGCCAGTTCGGTTGTGGACACGGGTGCCTGCCCGCCCTGCACGTTGACTTCGCGGTGCACTTCTTCGCACGCGTCGCTGCCGGTATCGCCGGCGGCGTTCATGAACGTCTGGCCCTGGGCGGCGGCCTGTTGAAAGAGGTAGCTCTCCGCCTGCTGGACGCCCGGCTCGCCGTCCTCGGCCTCCTGCTCACATGGCTCACCCCAACTGGAGGTGATGATTTGATCGCGGTCTTCGTCGACCATCGCGGTGATCTCCGAGAGTTCGCCGGCGAGCGATTCAGGGGCGTCGTAGACATCGATGCTGGCCCCCGGCGCCATCGCTGAGACGTCCTCCACATCGAGTGATGCCTCGCCTTCACCCGGTCCCTGTGTGGAGCCGCCTTCGATCGGGACCACGTCTAGCCGGCCGATCATGCTCGCGGCGGCCGTGGCTCCGAAGTAGCAACTGTCGAAGCGGCGGATGTCGGAGGTAAGAAATGGTTCTTGCTCGTAAATGCCGATGTGCACGCCAGCGCCGGTGTCGCCCAGCGCGTAGAGGCCGAAGGCGCCATAGGCGTTTGCGATCTGGTCGTCTGTCAGGCCACCCGCTTGGCGCGCGTCGGCGGTGGCGTCACGACACGGCTGCGGCGAGCCTGCAGGATGCTTGAACGTGGCTGTGCTTGCACGCGGGTGCAGCGCGATCTGCGAAGGCTTGGCTCGCACAAGCAGGCGGTGGGGACGAGTGATTTCATCGAGCCCGACCACCGTCGCGACTGAGCCGGCGATCGACTGCGGCAGCGTTGGCGCTGAGGTGGTCACGCGGATGAGTCTGCCGTTGGCGAGCCGGTAGCGCTCGAGGCCCGTAGCAAAGGCGCCTGCCACCTGGGTGGCGGATCCCGAGAACCGCACGAGCAATCCCTCATCAGCTGTGGCGCCCAGCTTGAGCCCATCGCGAGAGAGTTGTTCGCGCACCTTGGTCACAGTCGTGGCGGTCGGCCCGAAGCGGGCCGCGAACTGACCCTTGGGGAGGTATTTTCCGAACGCTGGGGAGCCCTTGCTGGTGGCCTGCTCGATAAAGCTCTGCAGCGCCTGGGTGTCGCGTGGGCGCAAGACAATGGCGCCAGATACGGCGGAGTTACTTTGCGTCGGGCCGAGCTTCACGGCGCCCGCAGGGATCAGCGGCGCAGGGCTCACCGTAGTCCGGGTTGGTTGGCCGCTGGCGCTTGCCGCGGCGAGCGCCGCGAGTCCCCCGAGAGCTGCCAGCAGCAACGCTGTGGCGACGCGTCGGGGATGCTGTGTGTATCGCCAGTTACCAGAGCCCGCCGCGTTTCGCGCTCGCCGGTTGGGTGCCCTGCGGTGCCCGGTGCGTCTGTCCATGACGATCTCCCTGCGGTTGGCCGCTGCTTGTCAACGAGGTACGGCTGCCCGTACAGATAACAGACATTTGGGTCGCTCGCGCGAGTGGACAGCGCCGGCGTGATGTGCGAACATATGTTCGTATGGACGCGGGCGGATCGACAGTTCTCAATCATCAGGATCCGCTCACGGCTTGGCTTGTAGACAAGAGTCAGTCACTCGGCCGTATGGCATACGTGGGTCGGCCACTCCCGCGAGTGGCAGATGCGCATCGGTGGGATTCCCCTCTGTCGGCAGGAAGAGTGGGGTCATGAGCACAATGGAGTCCTACAAGGCCGAGCTAGCCGCATTCTTGGAAGGTTTCGGGGCGAATGTTCGCCGTGTCCGTGTCGCCAAGCGACCGCGCCTCTCGCAGGAACGCTTGGCAGATGCGACGAGGCTGCATCGCACCGAGATCGGCAAAATCGAGCAAGGTGTGGTCGAGCCGCGACTGACCACTCTGTACATCCTCGCGGATGGGTTGGGGGTCACGATCGACGAGCTGCTCGTCGGTCTGTGGGTCCCGACCGAGCGCCGGCCATCGATGCACGCCGAGCCATGGTCCTAGCCGAACCGGCTCAGGTTCTACATCTAGAGCAGGTGCCGCAAACGCCAGCCGAGTGAGGGGCCGCCGAGCGCGTGGGTGGCGATGGCGCTGGTCGTGGCTCCGCCGGTCCCATCCGCCGCCACGGTGGCCGCCTGCTGGCCGGTACGCAATCGGGTCGTAGAGGACCGCAAAAGGACCCGGATCGCAAAGCGCAGTCCGGGCCAGCCGATCTGCTGTAGCGGGCCGGTGCTCACGGCGCTTGTCTGCGCCCCGTTGGCATTGGTGGCGCGCAGGACTTCGGTGTGGGAGGGGATTAGAGTCTCTACGCGGAGTGCCGCAGCCGCTGAGTCGCCCAGTTGGCGAGCGCTGGCGAGCGCCGCTTCAACTAGTGGGCCCTGGCGCTGACCAAGCACCACCCCGAGCACGGTCACCTCGCGCCCGCCGATGGCGACGCGCTTGGCGAACACCAGGCAGCCGCCGGCGGCGCTGTCGGACCCGGTCTTCACGCCCACATAACCATCGATGCCAACCAGGCTGTTGAAGTTGCTCACACGCCCGGTGACCGGCAGCACAGCCGAGCGCTGATCGACGATGGCGGCGAACGCGGGCAGACGCATCGCAGTGCGTGCCAGCTTCAACTGGTCGCTCGCGGTAGAGACGGTCGTGGCGTCGAATCCGCTTGGGTCGGTGTATCTGGTGGAGGCCATGCCCAGCTCGTGTGCCGTGGCGTTCATGCGCGCGAGGAACGCCGCTAGGCTGCCCGCCTCGTGTACGGCTAGCACCGCGGCGATGTTGTTCGCGGATGGCAGCAACAGCGCTTCGAGAGCTTGACGCTCGGTGATCCGCTCGCCTACGTGGACAGGCACGTTGGACTCGCCCAGCTCGGCCCGCTCGCCTTGTTCTTGCACGTCGGCCAGCGTGATCGTTATGACGAAGCCTGGTGCGTTGGGTGCCAGCGGGTGTTCGTGCAGCGTCAGGTAGGCGGTCATTACCTTCGCCACGCTGGCGATCGGTACGGCCTTCGAGCTGCCGCTGGTGCCGAAGCTGCCGATGCCCGGGACCTCGACCGCCGCCTGACCTTCACGTGGCCATGCCAGGGTCGGTGCGTTCCCAGGCACGCGGACATATGCCGCCAGCGTGCGGTGCATCACGAGCGGGGGCGTGCCCTGCGTGGTGATTCGCCTTGCCAGTGCGGCCGCGATGAGCACGAGCACGAGCGCCCCGACCGCGGCCCATCGCGTGCCGTCACGGGATCGGTGCGCGACAGTCACTGTCCGTCCGGTCCTCGCCACAGGGCCCGAGACGGTAGCGCAGCGCCCGGCGCCCAGCGCCGGTAACGGGTGGGGCGTCAGTCTTCTTCCGAGCGCCAGCGCCGGTAGATCGCTGTGAACTCGTCGCGCATCGCAGGCGTCAGGTCCTCGGCCTGCAGGCGGCCGGTGAGGCGGATGGTCGTGCGCATTTGCTTGAGGTACTCGCTGCAGTGCTCGCACGCGGCAAGATGCGCCTCCAAGCGGCGGCGCTGTGAGCGAGACAATGTGCCCTCGAGGTAGTCCGTGACCAGCTCCACGACTTCTTGGCAGACGAGCTCGTCATTGCGGGAGAAGATGCTCATGCTCGATTCATCTCCGCTTCGAGCGCCTGGCGCAGGTGGCTGCGACCGCGGTGCAGCAGCACTCGCTGGTTGGCGTCGCTGATCTCGAGCACCTCGCACACCTCGTGGCTGGTCAGCCCATCGACGTCGCGCAACACAACCACCTCGCGCTGGCGCGCCGGCAGCTCGCTAAGTGTCTTTTGGATTTGCCCCGCCAACGCCTGGGCCTGCATGCGATTCTCGCTGTCCTCGATCCAATGCTGTGGCGGCGACATCCACGCCCCGGAGGCGTCGAAGCGGGAGCGGTCGACGACTGGTCCAGCATCGCCGATGGCAACGCTGCGATGCTCACGCACGCCGGTGCTCCTGGCGCGGTTCACCAAGATTCGCAGCAGCCACGTCCGGAACGACGCGCGCCCGGCGAAGCCGTCGATGCCGCGCAGCACCCCCAGCCAGGTGTCTTGGACGACCTCCTCCGCGACAGCGGGGCTCGAGACGAACGAGCTGGCAAGACGCAGCATCGCGGCATGGTGGCGTGAGACGAGCTGCACGAATGCCTGCTCGTCGCCCGCACGCAAGCGCGTAACTAGCTCCTCGTCCTCGTCGATGGTGCCGGCACGATCGCGCTCGCCGCGGCGTGAGCCGGCGATGGCAGAGATCAGCCCCACGCGCATGCCGGGAGCCTAGTTGAAGGATTGGAATCACAGCGCATGCCGTTCATCGCTCGCCGAGCAGGCTACGGCGCCCGTGTAGACGCCGCAGCCTGCATGACTTGGCTCAGCTACTGGGCGACGATCCCCTCGCCGCCGATCGCGCCGGGCACCGTGACGGAGCCGATCTCTGTCAGCGCGTGTGGGCTGACCGCGAACTCGTCCACGATCCCGGCCGCGCCGGTCTGCACGTAGAGGAAGCGCTGATCGTCGGACACCGCTGCGTCGACTGTGCCTGGGTCGGTGGCTTGGTTGCCGAGCAACGTCAACGACCCGCCGGGGCCCGACAAGAAGCCCGTGAGCGAGGCGCTACCAGCGTTTGAGGTGATGAAGAAGCTGCCATTGGCAACCACCCAGCAGGTGGCTTTCTGTTCGGTCGCCACCGAATCCAACTGCGTGACGATGCCGCTTGGGCTCACCGAGAAGCTCGCCAAGAAGCCGGCAGCCTCAGCGATCACCAGGTGTCCTTCGCGATCGAAGCTGATCGCGAATGGAACGGTTTCGCCCTCGGAGTTGACGACGGGCGTGGCTGACAGCTGCCCGAACGGGTAGATGTGGAAGACGTCGATATCGCTGCCGTTGGCCTTGGTCGTCACGATTAGCTGCTGCCCATTGGGCGAGAAGGCGACCTGGCCAGGCGTGTTCACAAACTGTGGCGTTGCCGATGGATTCAACCCAAGCGCGCGGTTTGACCCCGGGATCGGGACTAGGTGGCCGAAGATTGTGGCGAAGCCCTGGACTGCTCCGCCTTCCTCAGCGTTCAGCACGTACACGAGCCCACGGGAGACAGTGATGCTCACGGGGAATGCTCCGCCGGAGCTGAGCACCTGGCGCAGCACCAACTGGTCGCCGTACACCGAGAACACGGAGATCGTGTTGCTGCCGGCGTTCACTGCGTACAGGGTGTTGCTGGCCTGGTCGAACGCCAGCGAGCCCTGCGAGGCGAGATGGTCGACTTCCGATCCGCTCAACACGCCGCCTAGGCCGCCGGTGTTGAAGACGCCTGCTTGCGTGAGCGTGCCGTTGAATGCACGGTCGTAGGCGACTACCTGGTTGCCTGTGGGGTTGTCGGTCTGCACGAATACGACGCGTTGCTGCCTGGGGGACGGCCCAGGGCCGTGAAACGGGCCGTTGTCGAACGCGCTTGCCGGTACGGCGGTGCCGGCAAGCACTGCCGCGAGCACGAGCAGCGCGGTGCTGAGGCGAATGGTGGTCTTCATGGCAACTTTCTCCTGAGGTTGAGGACGGACGTGCACCGTTCAGTCCGCTGAGTGCCAGCGGCGTTACACGCCTCGGTTGCCGGTCCGCTGCGGCTCCGTCTTGGAGAGCTGCGTCAGCTAGGCAACAGACGTCGATCGCCGGCTGCCGCACGAGCCTGCGTGCGGATCACCGCGGCGACTGCGGCCGGATCGTCATAAAACGGCACGTGGCCGGCGCCGAGCGTTACGTGCGTCGCCCACGGCAACAGCTTGCGCGCTCGCGGTGCCTGCAGGCGATAGGGCAGCAGGTGGTCGCGTCTGCCCCAGGCAATCGTCGTTGGCGTGTTGCGCAACTGCTGCGGCGAGCCGACGCGGTAAGAGCGGAAGGCGTCCAATGCCGGTGCAAACGCGGGCGCGGCCCACGCGTCGCGCAGTGCCGCCAGCGCCTCCTGCTCAGGCAGTCGGGCTGGGTAGCCAAACGTCTGCGAGAACAGCGCGATGCGCCCCCGGCGCGTGCGGGCGAGGGCCTCCACCAGCGGACGGGCCACGGCGGGCGTCTGCGCGAGCGCGCTCAGCGAGAGCTGACAGAAGCGCAGTTCGACGGGCGTCCAGAAACCGGCTGGAGAGAACGCGGTTACCGAGCGAATCGAGCGCCCGCGCGCCAGCTCCAGAGCGATCGCGCCGCCCATCGAGTTGCCTGCCACGTGTGGGCGCTCGAGTCCAAGCTCGGCGAAAAACCACTCGAACGCGTCGGCGTACGCTGGGATCGTCGGCTCGATCGACGTGGGTAGGGCGGACGAGCGCCCGAACCCGGGGGAGTCACAGGCGATCACGTCGAACTCGTCGACCAGGCGCTCGATTACTGGCTTCCAGCCCTGCCAATGGTGGCCGATGCCGTGCAGCAGAACCAGCGGCTGGCCTTCGCCTTCGCGGTGGTAGTTGATCGACACGCTCACGCGATGCTCCCCAGCTCATCGAGGCCCGCGATCGATGAGTGCGATCGAATGAGATCGGCGCCGCGCTCGGCGATCATGATCGTGGGTGCATTGGTGTTGCCGCCCGTGATCGTCGGCATGATCGAGGCGTCGATCACGCGCAGGCCCTGCAGGCCGTGCACACGCAGCTGCGAATCGACGACCGCCTCGGGATGGGTGTCGCTCATGCGGGCGGTGCCGACCGGGTGGTAGATCAGCATCAGCCGTCGGCGCAGGTCGGCGAGCAGATCGGCCTCCTCGACGCTCGTTGGCCCCGGCTTGAGCTCCTTGACGACGAGCCCGCTCAGCGCGCTCTGCGCGGCGATCTCGCGCGCGAGACGAACACCGGCGATCAGCGAGCGCGCATCGTCGGGTTGGGAGAGCGTGTTGGTGATGATCCGCGGCTTGGCGGTGGGGTCCGCGGAGCGCAGCCACACCTGACCGCGCGCCTGTGGTGAGACAAGCACTGGTGCGATCACCATGCAGTGTCCATCGTAGGTCTCAGCGCCGTGGTCTTCGTAGTAGGCCGCGCCCATGTGGAACTGGATGTCCGCCGCCGGCAGCCCGCCGCGCGTGCGCGTGAATGCGACCACCTCAGCGACCGTCGAGCTGAGCTTGCCCGAGCGGCGCAGCAGCCACTCGGCAAGCGGCTTTGGCTTATCCGCTCCATACAGGGTGTCCTCACCGGCGATCTCCCACAGCACCGTCACGAACGGGTGGTCCTGCAGGTTGCGTCCAACGCCGGAAAGCTCGTGGCGGACATCGACACCTGCCACGCGCAGCTCCTGCGGTGCGCCGATGCCGGATGCGAGCAGCAACTGCGGTGAACCGATCGCGCCGGCAGAGAGGATCACCTCGCGCTCGGCACGCACGAGCTCAATACCTGAGCGGCCCTTGCGCAGGCGCACGCCGACGGCGCGCTCACCAGCGAGCTCGATGCCGAGCACGGTCACGTTTGTGCGCACCTCGAGGTTGGGCCGCGTAAGGGCGGGGCGCAAATACGCGTCAGCGGCGCTGAAGCGAGTGCCGTTTTTCTGCGTGACCTGAAACATCGACGCGCCGTCCTGCTCG
>DATBYJ010000265.1:0-2848 GCA_036513795.1 Solirubrobacteraceae bacterium
CGTCCTTCCCGCTAGTGATCCTCGCGGTGATCGACGCGCTCAGCGCTTCCGGTGTTCATCCCAAAGCTGCCGTGATGCGGCCGGCGTGGGATGTCTTATTTGGGCCAATGCACAAAGTCGCTGCGCTCCAGCCCGCTGCGCGGGGGCTTGAGCCGCGGGGGCTGTAGCCAGTCGTGGGGACGGCGATAGCGGAGTGGAGAGCCGCGTCCTGAGAATCGAGGTGTCGTCAACCTCACTCAGGATGGGCTCTCCATGAGCGACACTACCACTGTCAGTCCGTTGCGTCGGCGCATGATCGAGGACATGGCTGCGCGCAATCTCAACCCGCACACACAGGGCAGCCACATCCCGAGCTGCCGGCGGTTCGCCGCTTGGCTTAAACGCTCGCCCGATACGGCGACGGCCGACGAGGTGCGCCGTTTCCAACTGCACCTCATCGAGAGCGGTCAGAGCATCTGCAACCGCAATCGCATCATGACCGGGGTACGATTCCTGTTCCGCGTCACGCTGCGTCGCCACGATTTGACGGCCGAGGTGTGGCACCTCAAGGAGCCGCGGAAGCTGCCCCCGGTACTTAGCCCCGAGGAGGTCAAGCGTGTCCTGACCATGGCGACGAGCCTGAAGGCGCGAGCGATGCTGACACTCGCTTACGGTTGCGGGCTGCGGGCGGGTGAAGTGACGCGGCTGCGGGCGGGCGACATCGACAGTGAGCAGATGATCATCCGTATCGTGCAGTCGAAGGGCCGCAAGGATCGGCACGTGATGCTGCCGGCAGAAGTCCTCGACCTGTTGCGGCAGTGGTGGAAGGCGCGGCCGACCGAGCATGACGCCGCCGTCGCGCCGGAACAGCGCTGGCTGTTTCCCGGTCGCGGTGAACATCGGCCGCTGACCACGCGCCAGTTCGGGCGGATGTTCAAAGAGACAGCGAAGGCAGCGGGGCTGCGCAAGACGCTCTGCCTGCATACGCTTCGCCACAGCTTCGCGACCCATCTGCTCGAACGCGGCACCGACATTCGGCTGATCCAGGCGCTGCTCGGACACGACAAGCTCGAGACGACGGCCCGCTACACCCGCGTCGCGACCGGAATGATCGCCAAGATCGAGAGCCCGCTCGACGGCCTGACTGCGCCGCGCCGCAAGCGTGCGAGACGACACCCGGAGGAGCCGCCGGCGCCGTAGCTCCGCCGGCGATGGCTCGACCAGCTCTGGAGGTCGCGGACATCCTCCGCGATCACGGCTGGGCTTGGCGTGAGGCCAACCGCGGGCATGTGAGCCTCGACCAATTAAAGGTGATGAGTGCGATCGAGCGCTGTCGCACGAAGGCGCTTGGCGGGCATATCGCGCGCTGCGAGAACACGGTGTGCGGCCACACGGTGATCGCGTACAACTCCTGCCGCAACCGGCATTGCCCGAAGTGCCAGGCCGCGGCGTCACGCCGTTGGCTGGCCGACCGCGAAGCCGAACTCTTGCCGGTGCCGTACTTTCACGTCGTGTACACGCTACCAAGCGAGCTGCGTGACATCGCGTACCAGAACAAGCGCGTGGTCTACGACCTGCTGATGAAGGCCGCGGCCGAGACCACGCTCGCTATCGCAACCGATCCCAAACGCCTCGGCGCGCGCATCGGCATCACCGCCGTGCTGCACACCTGGGGCTCGGCTCTCACCCATCATCCACACGTGCACATGATCGTGCCGGGTGGTGGGCTCTCGCTCGATGGCGCGCGATGGGTTGCCTCGCGCTCCAATTTCCTCGTCCACGTCAACGTGCTGGCGCGCCTGTTCCGGGGTAAGATGCTGGCAATGCTCATGGCTGCGCACGACGCCGGCCAGTTGAGGTTCTTCAACACGCATGCCGGGCTTGGCGACAAGAGCACGTTCAAGCGCTTCATCGCCCCACTGCGGCACACCAAGTGGGTGGTCTACTGCAAGGCGCCGTTCGCCGGACCCGAGCAGGTGCTGCGCTATCTCTCCCGTTACACGCATCGTGTCGCCATCTCGAACCGCCGCCTCGTTGCAGCCGACGACACCGGCGTTGCGTTCCGCTGGAAGGACTATCGCGTCGACGGCCCGGGTCGCTGGAAGACGATGCGACTTCGCCCGCACGAGTTCATCCGCCGCTTCCTGCTGCACGTGCTGCCCAAGGGCTTCCACCGCATCCGCCACTACGGGCTCTTTGCCTCCACCAATCGCGCGGAAAGCATCGCGACGGCCCGCGCACTACTCGATGTGGCCGTGCCTGCCGCCGACCCGCAAAAGCAGTCCGATGTCGCGCCGGACGCGCCACGTGTGCTGGCTTGCCCATGCTCGCGCTGCGGCGCGCGCATGATCGTCATCGAGGTGTTCGCGCCCGGCTGCGAGCCGAGGTGGCGGCCTACGCCGAGCAGGATCGACACCTCATGAGACAGACCTCCCGTCAGCGTTGCGGCTTGCTCGTCCCATTGCGCTGGCGCCACGCCGACGGCGATCTCTCTCGACCCACTCACAGCCATCAGCGCGCCGTTCGCCCGTTAATCCGCTCCGAACCCCTACTGAGACGTCCAAGGCATTCTTCCCACCTCCCATGCCTCCACACATCCAGGGGGCCTCGTGATAACGTCCCTCCCACGATCGACCTCGGCGCCAACGTCAAATCCCCATAGCGCTCCCTGCCAGCCAGTGCCCCACCCACCGCGACTTCGTGCCTTGGCGCTTTTCGGACGCCGGCCGCCTCAGCGGGTGCATCGGCCTTCACGCCGGCATCCGAAAACCTGCACAGGAAGAGACATCACGCACTCCGACGCACTGTTCACGCAAGGGCAATCCCATTTCCATACAACCGCGATCGCGCTAGGCTTTCTCCGGAACGA
>DATBYJ010000266.1:0-2296 GCA_036513795.1 Solirubrobacteraceae bacterium
ATCTGAAACAAGAGTGTTTCCTAGGCGCAAGACGCTCGCCACAAGTCATCGTCTGGATCAAGTGCGACGCATAGGAGAACAGGATGATCAGACTCATTGGTGTGTGGTTGGTGGGGTGCGCCATGTGCGTCACGCCAGTCGCGGCAGACGAAGACGTGTATGACGGCCCCACGGCCATCAAGCCGCTGACCGTAACGCCGCAGCCGGAGCACTCCGCACCACCCGACACTGTCTGCGACTTCGAGCATCAGTGCTACCCGGAGAAGGGGGAACCCATGGTCCCAGCTCCCGTGGCTCCCCCGGCCGTAGTGGTCAAGCCCGCCGCTCCCCGACCCCAAGTCCCCGATGAACCCATCGTCGCGACGTGGCGAGACTGCATGGGGCGGGCCCTGCAGACCTACGAGCAGTCGCGGGACCTCCACGCCCTGCAGGTGGCCACGAGGAGCTGTCAGGTGCGATTGGAGGAGCAGGGTGGCGAGGACTACGCCGGGGCAGACTCTCCGACCCCACTGGCGGTACCTCCGCAGATGGGTGGGCGACGGAACATCGGTTGCGGTTGGTGGCCCATCGGCAGCGATGCCGACCGCGACTGTGCGGCGGGGGGTCGCCGCTTCTGACGACCGCACGCGGGACGCCGCCCAACTACGAGCTCCGCGGCCGCGGTCTGCAACGGGCGCTCAACGCCGACGTCGGCCGTCGTTGGCGCATAGATCGCCGCGATGGTGAACGTGACCATCATCGCGCAGTTGCTTCAGCACGAGCCGCGAGAGCTTCGAAGATGGGCGTGGATCGGCATCGACTCGCGCACCGATCCGGACCTCCGCATCCGCGTCGTTTGACGGTATGATGCATGCGCGAGCTTTCCAGGTGAGTGCTTACTCAAGGCGGACCCACGATGCCTAAATCCTCAAGCAAGTGCGGCCTCGTCCTGGTGACCGGAGGGTCCGGCTACGTCGCCGGGTACTGTATCGCTCAGCTGCTGAACGACGGCTGGAGCGTCCGCACGACCGTGAGGAGCCTTGCAAAAACCAAGGCAGTGCGCGCGAGTATCGACAACATCGCCCCGAAGGCATCGGAAATCGAGTTCGTGGAAGCGGATCTCAATTCAGATGCTGGTTGGGGTAGAGCCGCCATGGGCGCGCAGTATGTTCTGCACGTCGCTTCGCCTGTTCCGGTGATTGACCCGAAGGACGACGACGAATTGATCCGACCGGCACGGGACGGGACGCTGCGTGTGCTGAGGGCCGCCCGCGACGCGGGGGTGAAGCGCGTTGTGATGACGTCTTCGATCTCGGCGATCATCTTTGGCCGGGGCGTTCGCGAGAAGCCTTTCACCGAGGCGGATTGGACCGATGAGACGAACCGCCGCGACACATCACCCTATGACCGGGCCAAGACCATTGCCGAGCGCGCGGCCTGGGCATGGCTGGCGGAAGAAGGCAGGGGACTCGAACTCATCACCATCAACCCTAGCCTGGTTCTCGGCCCCGTGCTCGGGTCGGATTTTTCCGCTTCGATTGAAGCGATCAAGAAGCTCCTGGACGGCTCTATTCCGGCCTTACCGCGCTTCGGCTTCAACGTGGTGGACGTGCGCGACATCGCGCGGCTGCACGTGCTGGCGATGACGGCGCCGGAAGCAGCGGGTGAACGATTCATCGGCTCGGGCGATTTCTATTGGATGTCCGACGTCGCCAAGATGCTCAAGCAGGGACTTGGCGACGAGGCGAAGAAGGTTCCCTCAATTTCCGTTCCGGACTTCGTGGCGCGGGTTGTGGCGCTGTTCGATCCGATTGTGAGGGGACGGCTCTATGAACTCGGCAAGCGGCGGCCGGTCTCGTCGGAGAAGGCTCGACGAATGTTGGGATGGACACCTCGGCCGGTGACAGAGACAGTGCTCGACACGGCGCGCAGCCTTCAGGCAAGCAATCTGGTTTGAGTGGCAGGGCTGCCGTTTCGGGTCGATGATCGTCACGCGTGATACATTCTCCGCTCAATGACCGAGATCACGCTATCCGCCTGGCGCTGGTGAGGATTACTCTTGCACTTTTGGCGGGCGTCCGCGCTTGCGCGCTCCGGCGTTCCCGCGCAACTGCCCTAAGCCAATCGCTTTCGCCATCGCCGACCGTCTCGCCGCGTAGTTGGCGGCAACCATGGGATAGTCGGAGGGAAGCTTCCATTTCGCGCGATACTGCTCCGGCGTCAGGCTGTGCGCCGTTAAATGCCGCTTCAGCGACTTGAAATGTTTGCCGTCGTCCAGGCAGATCAAATATCCCGGCGTGACCGACTTCCGGATTGA
>DATBYJ010000267.1:0-14624 GCA_036513795.1 Solirubrobacteraceae bacterium
GAGCCGGTACCGCGCAGCAGGCTGATCCCAGGCACCGATCCCTGCGCTTCGATACGTAGGCCGCTGAGCAGGATCAACACGATGGCGGTTGAGCCGATGATGCGACTGATGCCGAGGGTGACGCCGGTGGCGATGTTTGAGCGCACGCTGGGGAGCAGCACCCGCCGGATCGTGGTGATGCGAGTCTTGCCCAGCGCGAACGCTGCCTCGCGCATGTGCGCGGGCACCGCCTGCAGGCCGTCCCGCGTGGCGGCATACACGGGGGGAAGGGCCAGCAACGACATCATCGCGCCAGCGGCGATGAATGAGCGCCCGTATACGCCCCCCCCTTCAGAGGTGAACGAGAAAGGCGCCAGTAGCGAGACCTGAAAGACAGCCAGGCCGAAGATGGCGATCACGATATCCGGCGTGCCGGCGACGACCTCGATGCTCGACTCGACCACGCGAGCAAGCCAGCTTGGTCGACCGTACTCAGCAATCCATACGGCGCTTGCGAGCGCGAGCGGCAGCGCGAGCAGGATGCCAATTGCAGTCAGCAGTGCGGTCCCGATCATCGGGTCGAGGAAGCCACCCGACTCGCCCCCCGTTTCGCTTATTTCAGGGCGGGTGACGAGCAGGTTCGGGCGCAGGTCCTGGATGCCGCGGTAGCCCATGTAAAGGACGATCGCGGCGGCGATCACACACAGGAAGATTCCAGCGCCCCATGCGGCTACGAGCGCTACCCGGTCGCCCCAGCGCCAGCTCATCGGCGATGAGCGCCGGCCGCCGCTTGCGCCCGTGATCGGGGCGACTGGTTCGCGCCAAAACCACAGCCATTGCGTAAATGACCACGGCGTTCTCATCCGCGTGTCTGGTACTTGCGTAGCGGGAGCTTGACCAGATAGCCGGTCACAGATAGCGCGAACGCGGAGAACAACAGCAGCAGAGCGATTGCGTACACGGCCGCACCGAGCGGCGGCGAGCTGATGCCGTCGTGGTAGTCGACGATCGCGGAGGCAAGCGTGCGCAGCGGCTCGAAGAAGAACGTCACTCCGTCGGTCGGCCGGGGACTGAAGGTCTTGCCACCGGAGACCATCTGGATCATCACCGCCTCGCCGAGCGCGCGTGCGGTGGCGAGCACGGCCGCGGCGACGATCGCGGGGCGGATGGCGCGCAGCGTGACCGCGCGAACGGCGCGCAGGGGGTTGAGCCCGAGCGCGATCGCTCCCTCACGCCAGGAGGGCGGCACCGAGGCGAGCGCCTCGCAGATCAGCGCGATCATGATCGGCGTGATCATCACGGTGAGGATCACGACGGTCACGCCAAGACCGGCACCGGTCAGCTGGACTTCGCTCTGCACGGAGGCCTTCTCGTGGGCGGTGACGATGTGGTTGCCGACGTACGGCACGAGCACAAGGATCCCGATCAGCCCATAGATCACGGACGGCACGGAGGCGAGCAAACGCACCATCGGAATCACAATCCGCCCAACTCGCGCGGGCGCGAGCTCGATGATGAAGACGGACGAGAGCACGGCAATGAACATTCCCAGCACAACCGCGATCCCACTGGTCAACAGCGTGCCGTAGATCAACGGCCACGCCCGCAGGTGATAGACGGACGCGGGCGGGTTGGTGTTGGCCGCGGTCATCCTGGCGACCTCCGTTTCGAAGTCCCCACCGCCCAACAGCCAACTGAGCCCGTTGTGCTGGAAGATCGGCCACGCCTTGGTAGCGACGAACACGACCATCGCCACCACGCCAACGCCAATCAACAACGACACCGCGCCGAGCGAACGCTCGGCGCGGTGGTCCGGCCACGGACTTTTCAGTCGTTCGATCACGGCTCACGCCGCGTTCGGCCACGGCCTTCGCAGCTCCTCAGCCATGACTTTTGCAGCGTGTCCGGCATTGCATTACCCGATCGTGATCCACTCGCTGGCGATGATTTTCTTCGCTGCGGGTGACCGTTCGACCCAGTGGATAAATGACGCGGCAGCACCGGTGGCGGGGCCTTTGGTGACCTCGAAGAACACCGACACGCCGGCGTACTGACCGGATGCGGCAGTCGTCTGGTTGCAAGCGACGCCGTTGTACTCGACGGAGTTCAAGCCGCCTTTGTTGGCCTGGTAGTTGGATAGGAAGCCGATGCCGTTGGGGTCGCTTTCGACGGCCTGACGCATGAGACCCTCAGTGGCCTCTTCGGTTGCTGCTGACACGACGCTCTTGCCTTCCAACAGCAGCGACTTGAAGCTGGTGAGCACGCCCGCCACGGCGGTACGCGAGTACACGTCGATATTGCCCGAGGCGGTGGCGCCGGGGATGGCGCTCCAGGTTTTGGTCTTGCCGGTAAAGATCGAGGTGACCTCGCTCGGCGTGAGGTTGCTTAGCGTGTTGGCTTTGTTGGTTACCACGCAGATCGCGTACTTGGCGATTGGGTAGAAGTCCAAGCCAGCGTCAGCACCAGTCGGTTCCTGGGCGACGTCAGCGATCGTCACGTGGCCGTTTTTGACGTCGTTGATGCCGACTGTGGTACCGCCCTGGGCGATCTTGAACCTGACTTTGTGCGGGTGCAGCTTGACGTACTTGGCCGCCAGTAGAGCCACGAGCGGGTAGGACGACGTGGCGCCGCTGATGGTGACGAGCGAGGTGGCGCTGGCGGCTACAGGCGCCGCAACCCCGACCACGCCAGCCACCGTTAGGGCGACGGAGAGACGGCGGATTCGATGCATTGAAGAGAGGCTCCGTTTCAGTATTGATTGACAAACAGTTGACAGCGTGGAGGGCGGAACATAGCATATCTCCACAGACTTGATCGACATTAGCTATTTTATAGGGAAGGTCCGGAACCGCGATAAGTTTCGGACCCTTCGCTTCTGTATTTACGATAATTCCGCCCCACTCAATGAACAACACACCAGAAACCCAAAAGTCGCCCTTCCGCTCCCCATCGGCTCGCGTGACCGCGGCGCTGGCCGCAGCGATGCTGGGCGTTGGCGTGGCGGCAGGAGCGGCAATTGGCCCGGCCCCCACCCCCTCTCAGGCGGCGTCGAACCTACCGCTGCTGCTAACGACCTTGGCCCGCAGCGCGGCCGCCAGGGAGGCACAGGCGGCAGCCGCATCCGTGCAGCCGCCGACGATCACGCCTGAAGCAACGTCTGCGCACAAACGCCATAGGCGCAAGCGGAAAAACTCGAGCGCAGAAGAAGCGACGAGCGCGGCGAGCACCCCGACAGCGTCGGAAACAACCACACCTACCACAACAACGCCCCAGCACGCCGCCACGACAAAAGCCACGAAGCTGCCCGCGGTCACGCACGTATGGCTGATCGAGCTCGCAGGCACGTCGTTCGCTGCGGCGAGCGGGCAACCGGCGGCAGCCCCGTACATAGATACAGAAGCGATCGCGGCGGGGACCCTGCTGAGCGGCTGGTCGGGGCTGGACGGCGGCGCGTTCGCAAACGACGCGGCGCTGCTGGCAAGCGAACCGCCGCAGCTGCTCGACACGATCGTCCAACCGCCGTGCCCAGAAGGGGCGGCGGGCGCGTCATGCGCGACTGAAACGGGCGCGCTGACGGCTGCGGATGAATTCCTGAAGACAACCGTGCCGACGATCACCGCGACGGCGGCCTTCCGCGAAAGGGGGCTGATCGTGGTGACGTTTGCATCGGTCGGCTCAGCGACCGCCACGAGCCTGCCGGCGGGTGCGGCAACGGCGACGCTCACTTCTCAGCCCCCGGCGGGCGTGCTTTTGATCTCACCTTTCGTTGCCGTTGGCGCCAAGTCCGCGGCGACGTTCGACCCAACCTCACCAAAGCAGAGCCTCGAAAAGCTCTTGCGGCGATGACAGACCCATCAACCAACGAACGGAGACCCCCGTTGCACGTAATCGAACCAGCCCACCGCAAAGCGACATGGTGGCTCGCCGCGATCGTGGGCTTTCTTGCCCTGCTCCTCGTAACCCCGGCGATCAGCCACGCTGAAGAAAGCAACCCCAACAACTACAGCTGCCTCGGCGGCATCGCCGCGGGAGAAGCCGAAGAAGGCAGCGAAGAACAGCAGGTGAAGTACGAGTTCTACTGCGACGGCCCGATCACCGGCTATCAGCTGCAGACACAGATCCCGATGACGGGGATCGCGGGACAGCCTCCGGTGGTGACATCGAACGCGACGACCAAGCCGTTGGCGGAGACGTTCTCCTGCTCAGGTGAAGTCCCGGGCATCGCGCTCAACTGCGTGGGCGCAGCAAAAGGCGGGTACGAAACGATCACGGGTCAGTTCGCGATCGGTACGAAGCTTTGCAAGGAGCCACGTGTGGATCCGCTGTTGACGGTCACCTACGCGTACCTGGAAAAGGGCGTGGTCACGCAGGCAATTGCGGGTCCGTTCGACCTGGGCCGCCCGAAAGGCTGCCCATCTGACGCGTACTCGGGCAGCACGCGGCTAGAACCGAAGGCGCCGATCGTGAGCCACAAGAAGAAGGCCGCCAAGAAGAAGCCGAAGACCAAGGTGAAGGCCAAAGCGAAGAAGAAATAGGCGCAAGAAGCGTGAGCAACAAACGAGGTAGGCGGGCAACCCCGGCTATCTGATTTGCCCCCGGCGGTGCCAGGCGACGGCGCCGCCGGGGCGCCCTGAACGCATCCGCGCTTGCGCGCGCCTGACCCATCCGGACAGCGCACGCTAATTGATGCTCCGGGCAGCCGCACCCTCATCGAGCGCCGCCCGGGGAATTTGAGGAGCGTCACGGCCCGTCCCGGACGACACTTTGACACCGGCATCCTCAGTGCGCTCATGGTAGTCCTCCTCGACGTTCACAGACCACACGTCGTGTGCGGCTCCCATCACGATGTTCTCGACGGTGAGCATCGCGGTGTACATCGAGTGATCCTGATTGTTGTAACGGAACATGCCGTTACGTCCGATCGGATGCACGTTCCGCACGTTGTCGCACAGCCACTCCCGTATGATCTGGATGTTGCGATGATATCTGTCGTCGTAGACGGGATAAGCCTTACGCGTGCGGACGACGTAGCCGTGCTCGATGTCGTCATAGCGCACAAGCTCCAGGCCATCTAGTTCCTGCTTGCCGCACTCGATGAGGACTGCGTCGTCTAAGTCCCAGAACGGGTCTCCCTCGAAGAGCGTGTACTCCAGGCCCAGCACGTTATGGCCGCACTTCACCATATGCGGTGACCACGCACCAAAATTCTGTATGCGCATCGTGCGCACGTCCGGATCGTGCACGTAGATCCAGTTGTCGTGCCACGGGACCTTGCTAGCAGGCACCACGAGCGCAATCGTGAGGTGATCGCGATACCTGAGATCACAAGCCGCGGCCGTGATCTCCTCGGGAGCAGCCGGATACATCGCCTTGACGAGCTCCGAGATGGGCATCGACGAGATGAGCTCGTCGAAGTGATGATAGCCGTTGCTCCCATCGGGCCTGCGAGTGACAACGGCCGTCGCTCGCCCGGCGGTGTGTAAGCAACTGACGACTTCGGCATTCATTACCACCTCAGTTCCTTGCCGGGTGATCGCATCTCGGCAGAGCTCCCACATCATCCCCGGCCCGTACTTGGGGTACTGGAACTCCTCGATGAGCGAGGTGATCTCCTTCTGGTTTCGTTTCGGTGCCACGGCATTGAGTAGGGCCTTCCCCAGCGATAGGCTCTTGACTCTCTGTGCAGCCCAGTCGGCCGGCATCGCGCTCACAGGCACACCCCAGACCTTTTCGGTGTACGTCTTGAAGAACATCCGGTAGAGGCGCGATCCGAAACGGGCTATCAGCCAGCCCTCATAGGACTCCTGGTTGCGCGGTAATCGCAGCTGGGCCCATAGATAGGAGGCTATGCAAAGAGTGGCCTCGACCACCCCCATGTTCCGCAGGGCGTTCCTCGCACTGATCGGGTAGTCGAAGTACTTGCCGGCATAGTAGATCCGGCTCAGCCGGGGCCGCAGAAGGAAGTCCCCCTCAGGGAGGATCTCGTGCCACAGATCCTCGATTTCCTTGATCTTGGTAAAGAAGCGATGTCCGCCTATGTCAAAGCGGAAGCCGTCCCGCTGCTCAGTACGCGAGATCCCCCCGACCTGGTCGCTTGCCTCCAGGACTACCGACGAGAGTCCATGCTTCTGCAGCTGAAAGGCAGCCGTGAGGCCGGCCGGCCCGGCCCCGACTATGACGATTTGGGGGCGAGTGCCGCTATCGGTGGCGAGCCGGATCAACGCGGCACCAGAACAGTGTGTGTGATTGGGTCGTAGAACGTGAGGTGGCTGATTGCATCGCTGGTGATCGACCAGACCACGGATGCATAAACGGCAAAGGCGAATACAATCACGATGGGGGTGCGAAATCTGCGCAGGCCCGCAGCCGCGCTCCCGAACGGGTTGGGCCAGCGAGGCGTCAAGGCGAGGATGTATCCGAGGAGATACACGGGCAGCATGTACCTCCTTTCCATCTGAGTTGGCAAGGCCGGTACGCAGCACACGGCCAGCGCGAGCAGGTAGCGCAAACGAGCCGGACCGAGGAGGCGGCGGGCAGCAGGCCACAGGACCCTCAGGAGCGCCAGGAACAACAACAGAAAGCCGGCGATCCGTCCCCAGCCGCGCCCGTCGTTGTGAAGGTTTTCAACCACATAAGTGCTGTACAGCGGGTCGAGACCGTTGACGATGTGCCGGAAGATGTCGCCGAACATCACGACCGGATGACTCAGGAACAACCCGAGGTACTGGCCCTGGCTCGTGACCTTGCCCGCCGTCTGCTCTGCCAGCAGCCGCTCGCCGGCGGGATAGCCGTATCGCATTTCCACGGAGGGAGACTGTTCGATCGCAAACGTGTCGTACGCTTGGTCGGTCATGCCGTTGCCGAAGTACAGAGCGGGTTCGAGAGCCACCGAGTGGGGTATCGGGCTCCACCCCGCGCCGTGGCGCTGGGCGGCGAGGGACTGGGGCAGTGACACGATCACGAAGCCGATCGTCAGAAAGGCGGCACAGACCACGCGCCGGGCGCTGGATGCGTGTGGCATACCGCGCTGAGTGCGCCACGTCCACGCCACGATCGCCAAGAGCGACGGGGCGAGAAGCACGTACTCGGGTCGCATGTTGATGGCGAGACCAGCCGCAACGCCTGCAAGCAGCATCCAGGCAGGGCTGTCCGTGCGCGCGAGCGCCGCGAGCGCCAGCAATGCCATCGCGAGACCGGGGAAGTCGCTGAGCGGGAAGTTGAGGAAGCCGCTCCAGAAGACAACCAGCGCTGCCGTCAGCACGAGGCGGCGCGCCATGCCCCAGCTCGGCTGTGCCGGCCACACGGCCTTGATGAGCGCAGGGCCGAGAACTGTCCCGATGAGCGCGATGGTGGCGGCGTTGACGAGCTTGACGGTGGAGGAGGCGGTCCAGGCGAGCTCCCCTGCGAGTATCTGCAGACCGTGATTGGTCAGGGGCAGCGCATAGCCGATCTGGGGCACGTCGAAGTTCAGTAGCGAGAAGTGCCCGTTGAGAGTGAACGTGGCCACCGCAGTGGTCCAGTACGTTGAGGAGTCGGTGTAGAAGGGCTTTTGCGCTTGCAGCATGGCCACCGCAAAGGTGCCGGCGACCGCGAAGGCGAATGCAATCGCTACCGGCCATGGCAGGCGACGGCGGTGCGCACGTAGGTATGACCTCAGCGAGGCAAGCGCCGATCTGTGACCGAGATGCCCCTCCTCGAGTGTTCGCGCGTTTGCCATCAGTCAGCAAGATGGCCGAGTTCCATATAGAGCGCAAACGTGGATAGTGCGGCCAAGTCGGGGCCTGGCGGGACACACGCCGAAAGCGCCGGTAAATAGCGCCCGTATACGCGTCCCCTAGTAGGAGCACGCGCTCAGTCAACGTTGGTTGACTGTCTCTGACCTCTGGCGGCGAGCTCGACCACCCCTGAATGAGCCTGACCTCCTACAGCAAGCTATTAGTCATACGTTCAACCTCGGCGATCGAGGTAAGCCCCTCGCGCACCTTGCGCAAGCCATCGTCGCGCAACCGCTGCATGCCTTCGGATAGTGCGACGGCGACCATGTCGTCGACGGAGGAGCGCTCAAGGATGAGTGCGCGGATTGGCTCGGAGACGGTCATGACCTCATACAGGGCGATCCGACCGCGGTAGCCGGTGCCGGCGCAGCGCGAGCAGCCGACGGGCTCGTAGGGTTCGGCCCCGGCAAGCCCATGCTCGGCGAGCACTGCCTCGGAGACTGTCTGTAGTCGCTTGCAGTGCGTGCAGAGCATGCGCACGAGCCGCTGGGCGACGATGCAGTCGACAGCTGAGGACACGAGGAACGGCTCGATGCCCATGTCGATTAGCCGCCCTAGGGCGCTGGGCGCGTCGCGGGTGTGAAGCGTCGAGAGCACGAGGTGGCCGGTGAGCGCGGCCTCGATCGCGATATGTGCGGTCTCGGCGTCGCGGATCTCGCCGACCATGATCACGTCGGGGTCAGCACGCAGCATCGAGCGCAGGCCGACGTCAAAGGTGACCCCCGCCTTGGGCGCGATCTGCATCTGCTTGATCCCGGCGATGCGCTTCTCGACGGGGTCCTCGATCGTGAGGATGCTGCGCTCGCCGTCATTGAGCGCGTGCAGCGCTGCATAAAGGGTGGTGGACTTGCCGGAGCCGGTGGGGCCGGTGACGAGCACGGCGCCGTTGGGCCGGTGGATGGCACTGGAGAAACGCTCGAGCTCGGTGCCCTGCATGTCGAGCGACTCGAGGCCGCTGACGACGACGCCGGCGCCCTGGTCGAGGATGCGCATGACGACCCCCTCGCCGTTGACCAGCGGTAGCGTGACGACGCGGATGTCGACGCGCCGTCCCTCGACGGTGAGCGCGAAGCGTCCGTCCTGGGGCACGCGCTTCTCGGAGATGTCGAGGTCGGCCATGATCTTGATGCGGGAGACGACGCCCATGGCCATGCGACGCTTGACGGTGGCGGCGGGTGCGAGCACACCATCGATGCGGAACAGCACCTTGGTGTCGCCCTCCTCGGGGTTGACGTGGATGTCGGAGGCGCCCTGCTGGACGGCCTGGGCGACAATCGAGTGCACAAGCTTGATGACGGGCGCGTCACTGTCGGCCTCGTCGACGTTGACCTGCTCGCTCTCGGCTTCGGCGTCCTCGTCGACGATGTCTTCGATCGACTCGTCCATGCGGGCAAGTCGTGTGAGCAGCAGGTTGAGGTCCTCGACGGACGCGGCGGCGGGCTTGATCCGCCGGCCGGTCATCATGCCGACGTCGTCGATCGTGAGCACGTTGGTGGGGTTGGCCATGGCGAGCAGCAGCGCGCCGTCGTCGGTGAAGCCCACGGGCAGCGCCTGGTAGCGCTTAGCGGCCTGGATGCCGACGAGATTGACGGCGCCCATGTCGAGGTCGAACAGCGTGAGGTCGACAAAGTCCAGGCCGAAACGCTCGGCGACGACCCGCGCCAGCTGGTCGTGGCGGAGGATGCCGCGCTCGACCAGCACCACGCCCGTGGGCCGGCCCTGGTCGCGGGCGGCGGCAACGCCCGCCTCGACGGTCTCGAGGTCGGCGAGCCCAAGGTCAACGACGACCTCGCCGATCATCCGTTGCGAGCGCCCGGAGGTGCGCGGCGGGTAGAGGCCCTTCTGCTCGTGCTCGGTCTGCCGCGGGCCGTTCTTCCTGCGGTCCTCGGCAGTATCGACGCCGGCGTCAGCCGACGACCCAAAGGTTGGCATGGCGGTATCGCCCATCACAGGCTTCTATCGGCAGCCCGGAGAGCCCGCTTGACCTGGAGAGGACCCCTCGGATGCGGGAAACCGCCCGTCAGACGCCGCTGGCAAGCCCGCCGTGCTCGAGCGCGCCCTTGACTTGGGCGTCGAGCGCGTTGAGCCGATACAGCGCGAGCGCCTCAGGAGAGGCGAAGCGCTGTCCGGCGGCCGTGTCTGGTCCGTGGTGAAGCAGCACGCAGTGCTCGAGTGCGAGCCGCCGCTCACCGTCGAGGACGGCGGGCATGTGCTCGGCGATGACGCGTAGCCCAAGCTCGATGTGGCCGAGCAGCGAGCCTTCGCGGCTGCGCTCGATCTCGGCGCCGTATGTGAACTCGCGGGTCTTGCCGAGGTCGTGGACGAGGGCGGCGGTGAGCAGCAGGTCACGGTCGAGTCGCGGGTGCAGTGTGCAGAGCTCCAGCGCCAGTGTGGCGACGGCGACGGTGTGCTCGAGCAGTCCGCCGAGATAGGCGTGATGCCCTGACGGCACGCGCCCGCTACGCGCGCTGACCGCGGCCCCGCCACCGGCGGGCGCGGCGATGGACGGCGGCCCTGGCAGCGAGCAGGGCGCGCGACGGATCTCCACGCGCAGCTGCTGATCACCCAGTAGCGCGGCGAGCAATGACTTCAATCCAGGGTCATACACCTCCCTGGCGAGGTGCTCGAAGAAGCCTTCGAGCTCGTCGCGGTCACGATAGGCAGTGGGCAGGAAGCGCGCGGCGTCGGCCTGCTGGTCGTCGACGCGAGCGATTGTGGACAGCTCGATCTGAAGCGCATCGCGGAAGCGCTGGACGCGCCCGCGGACGCGCACGAGCTCGCCGCGCTCGAAGCGCCCGGCGAGCACGTCGGCGTCACGGAATGCTCGGGCGATGATCGCGCCGGTGCTGTCGCGCAGCTCGACGGTGAGGTAGGGAGCACCGGCACGGGAGAGCTTGCGCTCCTTGCGGGTACAGGCGAAAACGGCGTCTACGTCTTCGTCCACGCGCAGCGTGGCGACTGTTTGGTGTTGGTCGTCCAGACCAGGAATTGTGGCGGAGGCCATGCTCTCATGATGTACGGTGGTGCGGATGCAGCCGCTCATCTGGGACCGCCGTCCGGGTGGCCTGAGGGCCCCGGCGATGGTATGCGCATTCCAAGGTTGGAACGACGCGGGGGATGCCGCGTCAAACGCGGTGTCGTTCCTGGCCTCGGCACTTCAGGCGAGCAGCTTTGCGCGGATCGACTCGGAGGAGTTCTACGACTTCCAGGCGAACCGCCCGAGCATCCGCTTTGACGAGCGGGAAACCCGGGAGATCGTGTGGCCGACGGTGGAGATCTTTGAGGCAAAAGCGCCACGCGCGCCACGCGACCTGGTGCTGGTGCAGGGCGTGGAGCCATCGATGCGTTGGCGCGCATTTAGCACGCACCTGGTGGACCTGGCGGAGGCGCTGGGGGTGCAGTTGGTGGTCACGCTTGGCGCGCTGCTTGGCGATGTGCCGCACACGCGCCCGGTGTCGCTGAGCGGCCACGCCTCGGATGCGGCGCTGCTCGAGCGCCTGGGCATCCAGCCGTCGAGCTACGAGGGTCCGACCGGCATCGTGGGCGTGCTGCATACCGCGTGCGCGAAAGCTGGATTGCCGTCAGCGACCCTGTGGGCATCTGTGCCCCACTATGTGGCGGCGGCGGCCAACCCGAAGGCGGCGCTGGCGCTGCTGCGCAGGGTGGAAGTGCTGATTGGCGTCTCCGTGGACGTGTCGGAGCTGGAGGTGGCGGCGGCGGACTACGAACGCCAGGTGGGCCTCGCGGTTCGCAGTGACCCGGACATTCAGGCGTTTGTGGAACGGCTGGAGCAGGCAGCGGACAGCGAAGATCAGTCGAACCCGGAGGACCTGCCGTCGGGGGACATCATTGCGAGTGAATTTCAGCGGTTTCTGCGCCAGCGGGGGCGCGAGGGGAAGTAGGGCTATCGGCACGCCGCAGTCACAGTGACGCGCTACACCTCAGCGGCAGGACAAACAATCCGGTAATCGCAAATTGAGCAGGCGGAGTGCGACGGCGTGGCCTCGAACTCCTGGGCAAGGATGCCCTCCCCCACCTCGAGCACAATGTCCTTGACAGCTTGAGCGTCCCGCTCGTCCCGCGCAACAGGCACCTTGAGATCGTCCAAAACGTAGTAATAGGCCTGCTGTGAGCACTCAAGCCCCCAGTCCTCACGCGCGGCCAGCGCATACAAAGACAGCTGGATGTCGTCGCGCAGCTGCTCGGCGGTCTTGGGCCGAGAGGTCTTGTAGTCGATCAGCTCGTACTGGGCGCCGGCCTCGGCGACGACACCTACTGAGCTCTCCCCTCCGCCGCGATTCACCGCCCCGGCGGCTCCCCCCCGTGTCCTGCCGACCCGATCCACCCGATCGACCCGCCCGCGCACGTGATGGGGTCCCAAGCGAAAGTCGAACTGCCGCTCGAACCACACGGGCTTGGAGTCCTGCCCGGCAAGCCGCGCGTGGTAATGGGTGAGGGCAACTTGGGCCTTCTCGAACAGCTGGCGATCTCGCTGACTGTCACCAAACCCGGCGCGCCGCCAGCGAGCGTCGAGCAGCTCGAGTAGTTGTGCGAGCGTTGCACCCCCATCACAGTGGTAGCGCTCGAGCACCTGGTGCACGACGATGCCGAAACGCTGGTGGACGGTTTGCTCGGTGGGGATGCGCAGGACGCGGGCGAACTTGTAGCGCAGGGGGCAGGCGCGGTATGTGTGGATGTCGGAGGCGGACAGCGCGAGCCCATTGCCGCGACGCGGCAGGAAGGGCTCGAGCGAGTGCTCGTCGCGGGGGGCGAGCGCCTGCGCACGCGCACGATCGTCATCCTCGCTGTCGCCCTCGGTGGCTAGCAGCATGTGGTCGAGCGTGGACGTTAGGAGGATCTCGCGCTGCAGGGGCGTGGCGGCGGCAAGCAGCCGCGCGTTGACATCGGCAAGCGCGTCGGCGAGGTCCTGGCCGTCGGGGCGCTGGAGCACGGCGGAGAGCTTGAGCAGCTCGAGGTAGCGCACGACGCCGTGGGAGATGTCGAGGTCGGTGTCGAGCCGCAGCTCGCCGAGGCGCCCGCCGATGCGGGTGACCCCGTCGAGCACCTCCTCGCGCAGCAGTTGCAGCGTGCCGGCAAGCCGCCCGATGGGCTCCTGAGCGGATTGTTGATCGTTTAGACGGGAGTGCGCGTGGTCGCCGTCGCCGCTGGTGTCGACCGCTTCCCCGTCGCTACCGAGCGCGGCTGGCGATTGGTCCTCAGCGGAGCTCTCGGAGGGTGCGACGGGCACAACGGTGGCGAGGTGGCGGGCGAGGTCGCGGGTGCTGGCGTTGGGGTTGGCGGCAACGAACTGAGCAGCAAGCCGATGTAGGAGCTCAAGGCTGACGCGCTGCTGAGCGGTGTCGTGGGGGGCGAGCAGTGCGCGCGAGCGCACCCCGAGACGCTCGATCAGCTGCGCGATGAAGGCGTCGGGGGCAAGCGTGTCGAGCTGGGCGGCGGCGGCGCGATGGAGCTGGAGGAAGCGCTGGATGCGTTCGCGTGTCTCGGGGGGCACCTGGGGCGCCTCGGTGGCGGCGACGAGGCCGAGGACGAGCTCGACCTTGCCTGCCTGTCCTCCGGCACGGAGGGTGCCCCCAGGGGTACGCCGGCGGGCAACTTGGATGACGCGGGCGAGCTCGACTTGGCGCAGCTCGATGGGCGGGCGGGAGAGGGCGCGGACGACGGCGGCAGCGTCCTGGGGGTCGACGAGCAGACGCATCCAGGCGAGCACGTCGCGAACCTCGGGACGCTTAAGAAACGCGCCGGCGTGTTCCAGGCCGGCTGACTGCTCGGGACCGCGGGCCTGCCCTGCCCCGTCTGGCTGCTGTGCGCCGGCCGTAGGCCCAGCCGCGTGCTTGGCCTCCAAAGAGGTCCCCAGCTCCGGGCCGAGCGGGCCGTTGGACGGCGCAGCGGCGGTTCTGGAGCCAGACACACAGTCAAGGATACGCGTGAGGATTCTCGGAGCGCCGCCGGGCGTGGCTACGCTTGGGTGGTGGACGTGATCGATTGGGGCACAGCCCAGCGGGTGGGAGAGCTGATTGGGGGCTCGCCGTCGTTTGGCGGTGTGCGGGCAGCGTCGGTGGAGCCGCTGACGCGGGAGTTCGCTGGCAAGGTTGGCGCTTACAGCGGTCTGAGCTCCACGGCGGAGCTGCCGTCGCTTGAGCTGGTGGATCGCGCGAGCTGGATTGCGGCGAACTTGAAGGGCATGCAGCCGATGCTGGCGCCGTTGACGGAGCCGATGGGTGGTGGCAAGGGCCCGTTTGCGGGACCGTTGCGCTCGGTATCGGGGCTGTTGCTGGGCGTACAGGTGGGAGCGCTGGCGGGAATGCTCTCGCAGCGGGTGTTGGGTCAGTACGACTTGGCGCTGCTGGATGCGTCGGTGAAGCCGCGCCTGCTGCTGCTGGCGCCGAACCTGGCGAACGCGGCGCGTGCGCTTGACGTGGACCGCGACGAGCTGGTGCTGTGGGTGAGCATCCATGAGATCACCCATGCGGTGCAGTTCGCGGGAGCGCCGTGGCTGCGCGAGTACCTGGGAGGGATGCTGAAAGAGCTGATCGACGGTCTGCAGGTGACGATCTCGGGAGGCTCATCGGCCGACGACTCTTCTGACGGCGCCTCTGCCGAGGAGGCAACGAACGGCCACAACGGCTGGCTGGGCAACATGCCGAAACTGGGCGGGTGGGACCTGAGCATGCCGGACCTGCGGGAGATGGTGGAGCGCGCGCGCCGGGGCGAGCTCTTGCGGCTGACGCTGGGCGAGGACCGCTGGGCGCTAGTGCAGCGGATGCAGGCGGCGATGTCGCTGGTGGAGGGTCACGCGGAGCATGTAATGGACGCTGTGGGGGCGGAGGTGCTGCCGTCGCTGCCGCGGCT
>DATBYJ010000268.1:0-27805 GCA_036513795.1 Solirubrobacteraceae bacterium
CCGTTCCGCCGTGCGCTTGCCGATCCCTGGCACCGCCTGGAAGCGGGCCGCATCACCGGCGGCAAGCGAAGCAATCAACGCTCGCGGCGGGCCAGCTGACAGCACGGCCAGCGCGACCTTCGGTCCAACGGCCTGCACGGACAGAAGCATCAGAAATAGATCGCGCTCCTGCTCGGAGGCGAAGCCGTAAAGCGCGAGCGCATCATCGCGCACGATCAAGTGGGTATGCAGCGTCACCTCCTCGCCCACCGCCGGCACCTGCGCAAGCGTCTGCGCAGACACGGCTGCGCGATAGCCGACGCTGCCGCTCAAGATCACCACGTGGTCGCTGCGGCGCACCGCCACCTCGCCGCGCAACAGCGCGATCATGCCGAAGCTCCCGCAAGCGCCATCGCCATCGGTGCGCAGTTGGCGTGGCACAGCGCTACCGCCAACGCATCAGCAGCATGGTCGGGCCGCGGCTCCTCGGCCAAGCCGAGCAGCACCATGACCATCCGCGCCACCTGATCCTTCTGCGCGCGGCCACTACCGCACACGGAGCCCTTGACCTGCTGCGGGGTATAGCTGGTGCACGGCAGGCCGCGCTGGCCGGCAGCGAGCAGAATCACCCCACGGGCCTGCCCAACGGCGAAAGCCGTGCGCACGTTCTGCCCGAAATACAGTTCCTCGAGCGCCACCGCGTCCGGCTTGTGCTCCTCCAGTAGCGCATCGATCGCGGCATGGATCTGAGCCAGGCGCCGCTCTGGAGTGAGCCCGGCCCGCGTCTCGATTACCCCGCCATCTAACGCGACTAGCCGCCCGTCACGACGCGCAACCACGCCGTAGCCGGTGTTGGCGAGGCCTGGATCTATGCCGAGGACGATCACGGTCTGTGATTCTGCGCTCGGCATCGGACGCCTGCCTGCCTTACGCTGCGCTGCGATGAGCGCCGAGCTGCCAGATTTCGCCGCGGAGGGGCTGCTCGACGGGCTCGAGGGCATCGTGCGCGCAGAACGTCTGGCGCTGCTCGAGCAGCTGGCCGCCGACGGCGTACCCATGTCGGAGCTGCGCCGCAGCACCGCGAGCGGCGCAGTCATCCTCCTACCCGCTGACCGGGTGATCGTGGGACCGGAGCGCTATACCGCTGCGGAAGTCGCCGAGCTGAGCGGCGTGGATATCGATTTCCTGACCGCAGCACGCCGCGCGATGGGGCTTCCCATCCCCGACCCCGAGGAGCCCGTCTATACGGAGGGCGAGCTCGACTCCGCCCGCAGGACGCTCGCGGCCCGCGAAGCTGGCATCTCCGACGAGGACATCCTCGAGCTACTGCGGGTACTGGGCCGTGGCCTCTCGCAGGCGGCCGAGGCCCTACGAGCCCTGCCGCTGAAACTAGTGCTCGAGCCAGGCATGAGCGAAAGCGAGCTCGCACATCGCTACAGCGAGGCGGCGGCACAGCTGTACCCGATGGTGGACCCGTTGGTCAGCAACATACTCGCGCTGCATTTGCGGCACACGGCGCAGAGCGAGGTGATCAGCGCCATGGAGCGAAGCGGCGGTCGCTTGCCGGGCTCACGAGAGGTCGCCGTTTGCTTCGCTGACCTTGTCGGCTTCACCCGCCTCGGCGAGGAGGTGGCAGCTGAGGAGCTTGGGCACCTTGCCGCCCGGCTGGAGGCGCTTGCCGCCGACGCCGCCGAGCCGCCGGTGAAGCTGGTCAAGACGATCGGCGACGCTGCCATGCTCACCGCACCTGAGGCCGAGCCGCTGCTGAATGCGGCGCTCAACCTGATCGACGCCGCCAACGCCGAGGGCGAGGACTTCCCAGAGCTGCGCGCCGGTGTGGCCGTCGGGCTCGCGCTCCCGCGTGCGGGCGACTGGTTCGGGCGGCCGGTCAACCTCGCCAGCCGCATCACCGCGATCGCCCGGCCCGGCAGCGTGCTCGCCGAGCGCGAGGTGCGCGACGCAGCGGGCAACGCCTACGCGTGGTCGTTCGCCGGCGAGAGGCGCCTGCGCGGCATTCGCGGCTCGGTGCCGCTGTTTCGCGCGCGGCGACTGGACTCCTCGGCCTAACGGCGCAGAGTTCGCTAGCGGGAGAGCTGTGCACCTTGAGCCGGGATGAGCGCGCCCACGGCGTCCCGCTCGGCGTCGTGCCGCCAAAGCCGCCATGGCGCCCGCCCCGAGGCCCACAGGTCGTTGAGCGCGACCGCGTCCTTGTATGTATCCATGCACTCCCAGAAGCCCTGGTGGCGGTGTGCACGTAGATCCCCCGCGAGGACCAGGCGCTCCAAGGGAGCGCGCTCGAGCACGCTGTCGAGCTCCAGGTAGTCGAAGAACCCTGATCCAAAGCAGAAGAAGCCACCGTTGATCCAGTGATCGGACGTGGGCTTCTCGCGAAAGCCCGTCACGCGTCCGTCCTCGGTCAGATCGGTCACACCGAACTGCAGCTGTGGGCGCACCACGGTCATGCTCGCCAGCGCACCGTGAGCGGCATGGAACTCCAACAGCCCCTCGAGGTCGATGTCGGCAACCCCGTCCGCATACGTCGCGCAGAACAACTCGTCTGCCGCCAGATACTCCTCCAGCAGCTTGATGCGCCCGCCTGTCTGGGTGTCCAGGCCGGTGTCCACGCACTCGACACTGACGCCCTCGGGCCATGCGTGCGTGGCGACAAACTGCTCGATCATCTCGCTGCGGTAGCCCGTCGCCAGCAGGAAGCGGCTAAAGCCTTGCACGGCATACAGCTGAATCACGTGCCACACGATCGGCATGCCGCCGATCTCCACCAGCGGCTTGGGAATCGCCTGCGTGTGCTCCTGCAGGCGCGTGCCGCGACCGCCGCACAGGATCACCACCGGTGGGCGCATCGCCGCCGCCACAAGCGGCCGCTCAGCCTGCGACACGCTCGAGCACGTCAGCGGACACGTCAAAGTTGGCGTGCACCGCGCTCACATCGTCGTTGTCTTCCAACGCGTCGATCAAGCGCATCAGGCTGCCCGCGTGGGACTCCTCGAGCGGCACGAGACTCGACGGCCGATAAGCCATCTCGGCGCTCTGCATCTGCACGCCAGCATCCTCGAGTGCCTGGCGCACACGTGCGAAGTCGCCGGGCGCGGTGATCACCTCAAAGACGTCATCATCGGTGCCAATGTCCTCCGCGCCGGCGTCCACGGCCACCATCAGATCATCTTCGGAATAGCTCTCCGCGTCGATCACGATCATGCCCTTCTTGTCGAACAGGTAGGAAACCGAGCCCGGCTCGCCGAGACTGCCGCCGTTCTTGGAGAACGCATGTCTGACATCGGCGCCGGTGCGGTTGCGGTTGTCGGTCAGCGCCTCCACCAGCACCGCCACACCACCAGGGCCGTAGCCCTCGTAGAGAACGCTCTCGATCGCGTCCGCCTCGCCGCCCTCACCCGTGCCTTTGGCGATCGCGCGCTCGATGTTGTCCTTCGGCATCGATACTTCCTTGGCCTTGCGGATGGCGTTCTCCAGCACCACGTTGGTCTCCGGATCGCCGCCGCCATCGCGTGCGGCGACCATGATCGCTCGCGAAAGCTTGGAGAACTGCGCACCCCTGCGCGAGTCCACGACGGCCTTCTTATGCTTGATGCTCGACCACTTCGAGTGCCCTGACATAACCCCAAGTCTACGAATCCGGCGGCGCTGAAGACGGCCCGGTGCACGAGCCGGGTCGCTCCGGCCCACTAGGATGCCCGAGCACATGAGCCCCACCGTGCCCACCGACATCTTCAAGGCCTATGACATCCGCGGCCTGTATCCCGAGCAGATCGATGGGGATGTCGCCGAGCGCATCGGCGCGGGCTTCGCCGTGGTGCTGGCGAACCTGGCAGGCAAGGAGATAGGAGATCTGCGTGTGGGACTGGGGCGCGACATGCGCCTGAGCGCGCCGGAGCTCGCGGCGCGCTATCGCGCGGGTCTGCTGGCGACGGGAGCGAGCGTGATCGATGCCGGTCAGGTGGGCAGCGAGATGCTCTACTACCTCGTCGGTTCGCGTGAGCTCGACGGCGGCCTGATGTGCACGGCCTCGCACAACCCCAAGGCCTACACGGGCGCGAAGCTCGTGCGCGAGGGAGCGCTCGCGCTATCTGGGGATGAGGGCATCCAGGACATACGCCGCTGGATCGACTCGCCCGAGGCAGCCAGCGTGTCCATCGGCGATGAGCCGCGTGGCGGCACCGTCGAGGAGGTGGACATGTTCGAGGAGTTTCAAACGGCCGCGCTGCGCTTCATCGACGCCGACGCGGTGCGCTCATCCTCGCGGCCGCTGAAGGTCGTCGTCGACGGCGGCAATGGCATGGCCGGCCCGATGGTCGGCCCGCTGCTCGAGAGCCTCGACCTCGAGCTAATCGAGACCTACTGGACGCCCGACGGCAACTTCCCCGACCACGAGCCCAATCCGCTGCTGCCTGAGAACCGGCGGTTGATCATGGAGAAAGTCCGCGATACTGGCGCGGACCTGGGCATTGCCTGGGACGGAGACGCAGACCGCTGTTTCTTCATCGACGACACCGGCGCGTTCGTCGACGGCGACTTCCTCACCGCTCTACTCGCCCAAACGCTGCTCGAGAAAAACCCCGGCGAGGCGATCCTCTACGACGTGCGCGCCTCGCGCGCGGTGCCCGACACGGTCACGCACGCGGGAGGAACGCCCTACATGAACCGGGTAGGTCACGCGTTCTTCAAGACACGCATGCGCAAGGAGGGCTCGCTGTTCGGCGGTGAGGTCTCTGGGCACTACTACTTCCGCGACTTCTACTGCGCGGACTCCGGCACGCTCCCCGCCCTGCTCGTGCTCGAGTTGCTGTCAAAGAGCGGCGAGCGCATGTCGGAGCTGCTCGCCCCCTATCACGCCAAGTACTTCATCTCCGGCGAGGTCAACTCTGAAGTGGCTGACGCCGCGGCGAAGATGCAGGAGATCGCGGTGCGCTATAGCGACGCGCGCCAGCAACAGCTGGACGGGATCTCGATCGACTACGAGGACTGGCACTTCAACGTGCGCTCCTCCAACACCGAGCCACTCTTGCGTCTGTGCCTGGAGTCACTCGTCTCGACCGCGGACATGGAACGCCGCCGCGACGAGGTGCTCGCGCTGATTCGCGGCGCAGGCGACGAGACCTCGCCTCGCCCGTGACGCTTCGCCTGTCGGTCGAGCCGATGTCTCGCACCGGCTTTGCAGGCACACGATGAGCGCTGACGAGATCAAGCAGCGTCAGGAGCAACAAGAGCGCGACGCGCTGGCGCTCGCCGCCGACGCGGGCATCCATCGCCTGGCGATCCCCACGCCGTTCATGGTCGGGCGCGTCAACGCCTACCTGATCGAGGACTCACCGCTCACGCTCGTAGATTCCGGGCCCAACTCGGCCAAGGCGCTGGACGAGCTCGAGCAGGCCCTGGCGACCCATGGGCACCGGATCGAGGACATCGAGCTGCTCGTCATCAGCCATCAGCACATCGATCATTTCGGACTCGCCGCGATTCTCGCGCGGCGCTCTGGCGCCGAAGTCGCCGCACTGGAGAGCCTCGCACCGTTCCTCGCCGGCTACGGCCGCCAGAGCGAGGAGGACGACAGCTTCGCCGAGCGCCTGATGCTGCGCCACGGCATACCCGCCGAAATCGTGGCCGCCCTGCGCGCCGTCTCTGCCAGCTTTCGTGCCTGGGGCTCCGCGGTTGAGGTCACAAGACCCCTGGCTGACGGCTCCGATCTGCAGCTGCGAGATCGCACGCTACGGGTGCTCCATCGCCCTGGTCACAGCCCGTCTGACACGGTCTTCCTCGACGAGTCCCGCGCGCTACTACTGGCAGCTGACCATCTGATCGCGCACATCTCCTCTAATCCGCTGCTAGCCCGCCCCCTGGACGCCCCGGATGAGGAACCCGCGCCGCCGCCACCGCGCCCGCAAGCGCTGGTTACCTACATCGACTCGTTGAAGAAGACCCGGGAGATGGACCTCTCACTGGTGCTCCCCGGTCACGGGCGGCCAATCATCGACCACGTAGCCCTGATCGACGAGCGCTTCCGCATGCACCAACGGCGCGCCGAGAAGATCCGCCGCCTGATCGCCTCCAAACCGCATACTGCACATGAGATCGCACAGGAGCTGTGGGGCAACGTGGCGGTCACACAGGCTTACCTCACACTCTCTGAGGTACTCGGCCACGTCGACCTGCTGCTGCTCGATGGATCGATAGTCGAGCAGGAGGAGGACGGCGTCGTGCGCTTTCAGGCGGTGGATCGAGACATCCCCCAGGCGCAACGCACCCGCTGAGGATTACCGAGACTGAGCTGTCCAGCGGAACGAGCGCCGGTCAGCGGACCAGAAGCGAGTCGTGGAGACACAACGAACCTGTGTGAGCGCCTCGGAGTATCTTGGACTGAGGCGGTCGCGGTCGCCTCTGGCGAGAGACATTGGACGAGGCGCAGCGGTCTCGTCGAATAGTTAGCTGAGCCACCAGGCTGGATCGAGTCCGCGCTGCCTGAACCAAAGGTCGTAGTCGCCTTCCGTCGCCTCTACGATTCCGAACCCGTGAGCTTCGACGACCTCGTGGCACGGCGTGTTGCCCTTGGCCACGATCGCCCATACCGGGGGCATCTCATCGTCCCAAGCCAGCTTGATCTCGGCCAGGATGTCCGCGATGAGAAATGCTCCGATGCGCGTCTCATCGGGCATCCTTCGTCCTCGAAACTCCTCGCTGATCCCGAGAGCAGGAATGCAGGCTGCGTCCTCGATATCCGGCCCAGGCATCAGGGTCAGCGGCAGCGGCAGATAGCAGCCCGCCCCAATGAATGCCCCCGTCTCCTTGTCCTCGGCGACGCGCACTGCCACGATGTCCGGGCTACGGCCTCGGGCGAGACTGCGAAACATGCCGTTCAGCTCTCGCTCCCAGGGATAGGTGTCGCCGCACGAGAAACTCGCGAGTGGCTCGTATTCCATAGGTACCGCGTACTTGACTCGCGGCTCGTCCGCGAGGAGTTCCATAAGTGAGAACTAGCGTGCGGCGGGGCCGTGCTCTTCTAGTTCGCGCACCCGCTCCGACTGCTCCTCGGAGAGCTGGACCGTCACCGGCGGGTCGCTAGTAAGCCTTGTTGGGGTTGCTTGATCGAGCGAGATCGCCCGGATGCCTTTTCGATCTCCGAAGAGGCCCTGAACACGCTCCACGATCTTCGCCATGCGCCCCCGTTTCTTCTTTCGGGAATGGATATGTATGGGAAGGGCCGGAGACATAACTTGACGAGTCGTGAGCAAGCTCACATTCGACGTTTCCGAACCCAGCGCGGAAACATATCCGCTGGACTGGACGAAGAAACTGGCAAGGGCATCGGAAAGATCGGAATTTGCGACGATTTCGGCATAGGTTCTTGCATTCCTTTCGCTGGTGCGCTTTGACACGCTACTTGCGAAACCCAAGCACCACGTTGTAGTCGCGTTAGCGCCAGCTAAGAAACAACCGTCGTAAACGCTGTTCTCAACGCTCTACCCACGGCAAGCCCAGGCAAATCGAGCAGTTTCCTCGTCGGGCACACGTTGGCACGCCGATCCAGAACAACGCGGGCTCTGTCTCGGAGTCGCCTCCTCCGGGCTGATGTGTCCCGTGTGGTCGCTTGCTAGACCACGAGGACCCGCTTGCGGCAGGGACCATCAGGCCGAGGCGGAACTTGCCGTCGCCCTGATGGTGCCTAGAAGCCCCCGGCAAACCCTAGGCTTACTTGAAACGAACCCCCCGCTCGAGCTCGCTGAGGTGTGCGATGTTCGCGAGATCGTCCGACTCGGTGCTCACCTCGGCAGAGAACCACGCATCAAGGATCTCCAACAGCACCGCCTCGGACGTCGCACGCAGGCTGATGGCAAGCACGTTCGCGTCGTTCCACTTGCGCGTCCCAGCGGCAGTCGGCGCGTCGAGGCACAGCGCCGCCCGCACGCCGTCGACCTTGTTGGCGGCGATCGACGCACCCGTGCCCGTCCAACAACAAATGACGCCCTGCTGTGCGCGCCCGTCGGCGACATCGTGTGCGACCGCCTCAGATGCCCACGCCCAATCGTGTCGCTCGCCGCCCGTCAGCGCGCCGTGCACGAGCGTCTCGTGACCCCGACGCTCGAGCTCACCCACGAGCAGCGCTGCAACCCCGGTCAGCTCGTCCGCTGACACGGAGACGCGCATCAGCGGCCCTCCCCCACTCCAGACGCGATCGCGCGCTGGTGTCCGCTCGCGGATGCCTCTCGCACCCAGTCGAGGAACAGCCGGTGCAGACGATCGTCGTCGCCCAGCTCTGCATGGAAGGCCACGGCGAGCGTCCTACCTTGACGCGCTGCCACCCCGTGACCGTCAACCTCGCCGAGGATCTCCACGTCGGGGCCGTGCTCGGCGATCCACGGCGCGCGGATGAAGATCCCCCTGATCGGGGGGGCGGGCGGGATTCCCATTCCGGCGATCGCCACATCCGCCTCGAAGCTTCGAATCTGGCGCCCAAAGGCGTTGCGCTCGGCGCGCATGTCCATCACGCCCAGGTGATCGCGGTCGAGCATGATCAGGCCCGCACACGAGCCCATGATCGGTGTGCCCCGCGCGGCCAGCTCGCGCAGTGGCTCGGCCAAGCCCTCGCGCGCGATCCCCAGTGTCATTGTCGTCGACTCCCCGCCCGGTACCACTAGCCCATCCAATCCTTCGAGGTCCGGCGGCACGCGCACCTCGCGCGTGCGCGGAGGTTTGGGGCCGAGTTTCGCCAGCATTCGCTCGTGCGCCTCGAAGCCGCCCTGCAGCGCGAGCACGCCAATGAGCGG
Organism: Solirubrobacteraceae bacterium; assembly: GCA_036513795.1. Lineage (GTDB taxonomy): Bacteria > Actinomycetota > Thermoleophilia > Solirubrobacterales > Solirubrobacteraceae > Palsa-744. Next base: position 8,775 of record DATBYJ010000268.1, read on the forward strand.
CTCGGCGCTACCAGCCACGCTGCGCTAGGAGCTGCTCGCTCTCGAGCTTGGAGCTCTCCAGGCTGACCATCGGTGTGCCGAGCCCACGCGATGCGGACGTCACGCGTTCGGCGTCCTGCCAGTGCGTGGTCGCTTCCACGATCGCTCGCGCCCGCGACGGCGGGTCCTCGGACTTGAAGATCCCCGAGCCGACGAACACGCCTTCGGCGCCAAGCGCCATCATCAAAGCGGCGTCAGCCGGCGTGGCGATACCGCCTGCGCAGAACAGCACCACCGGCAGGCTGCCCCGTCCGGCCACCTCGCGGACAACATCCAACGGCGAGGCCAGATTCTTGGCAAAGGTCGCTATCTCATCACTGCCGAGCGTCGCCAAGCGGCGGATTTCACCCGTGATCTGGCGCATGTGACGTACGGCCTCGACGATGTCGCCGGTGCCCGCCTCGCCCTTCGAGCGGATCATCGCCGCGCCCTCGCCGATGCGCCTGAGCGCCTCGCCCAAGTTCGTCGCACCACACACGAACGGCACCTTGAAGTCCCACTTGTCGATGTGGTTGGCCTCGTCCGCTGGCGTAAGCACCTCGGACTCGTCGATGTAGTCGACCTCCAATGACTCGAGCACGCGGGCCTCCATGAAGTGCCCGATGCGCGCCTTGGCCATCACCGGGATGCTTACAGCCTCCTGGATCCCAGCGATCATCTCCGGGTCAGACATGCGCGCGACGCCACCGTCGCGACGAATGTCCGCAGGCACTCGCTCGAGCGCCATCACCGCGGCCGCACCGGCGTCCTCGGCTACCTTCGCCTGATCGGGTGTGACCACGTCCATGATCACCCCGCCCTTGAGCATCTCTGCCAGGCCGGTCTTTACACGGAATGTCGCCTCGTCTCTCATGGCCTCTAGTTTGACAGGCGCATCGCGGGCATGAGGGCGAGGCTCAGCCGAGCTCCCTGACGAACACGATCCGCGCCTCGCCCGCGGCCGTGTAGCCGGCGAGCTCGCTTGCGGAGAAGCCAAGCGCACGGTGGAACTCCTGCGAGCCGAGGTTCTCGGGGCTCGTGATCGCCTTCAACGCAACCGCACCGCGGGCACGGGCGAGTCGCTCGAACTCCTCGTACAAGCGCCGTGCGAGGCCCTCGCCACGCGCGTCCTCGCGCACGGCTACGACGTGGATATAGCCGTCGCGCTGCGGGCTCACGAAACCAAGCAGGTAGCCAGCGATAGATCCCTCATCGTCGCGAAACAGCACGCTCGTCTCACCGAACTCGTGCACGTAGCTTGCGTGGTGCAGCGCGCTCGCGTCGCGCTCACCCCAAAAGTCATGGTTGCGACGGACAATCGCCTGCAGATCGGCGATGCCCACGCGGGCGGCGATCGGCTCGGTCATGCGTGCACGGTATCCGCCGGGCAAGGCTCGGCCAGTGTCGCCATTACGGTGACCCGCCGCGCTCAGCCCCGTTGCACGACCCGCGCGCCCGGGTGCGCTGCCAGCTTCACCAGCGCGAGGTTGGCGGGGGTCGGCGGAAGTTCCACGAAGGTCCGGTAGTGCAGGATGAACGTCGGCACCAGCCTGCCGTGCGGGCCGGGGCCATAGTTGATGTCCTCGACCGGCACGAACGTGTGCGCGTCGACAATCAGAACGTTGGGTATCTGGCGACTGCGCGCGGCCGGCCCGATTCGCGGCGGCACCTCCTGCAGCCTGTAGACGGCGCGTCCATCCTGGCGCGTCTTGTCGAGCACTCGCAGGCGCCCTGCCCGATAGGCCGCACGGATGACGGCAACTTCATTCATCCGCACCCCCGTCGCTCTGGTGTGTTCGATGACGCCGGGACGCCCGCTCCACCACGACGACCAGGTCGAGCCTGGGGCGATCGCACCTTCGATCCGCACTGTTCGTTCGGGTCCGTAGTTGCGCCGCTCCAGCGAGACGCTGCGTTCGCTCGGCGGATAGCTGGTGCTCCAGCGCTGCACCCGCAAGACCATGCGCTTGCCGTCGGCTTCGGAGTCCTGTTCGGTGACGACGTAGCGGACGCCGTGCCCCGGGCTGATCGCGCGGTACACCGCGGCAGCAACATCGAATTGTCCGCCCCCGCCGCCGCGGAGTGCGAACACGAGCAGCACACATACCAGCACGATTGGCACGAAGACCAGCACGCGTCCGCGGTTCCGCGGCAACGCAATCGCGCGCCGCGCCGAGCGCCCTCCAGCCCGTCCGTGGTCGGTCAGCTCTCGTTCGCGGAGCGCGAGCAGCGGGCCGATCGGTGGCGCGGGCGGGTCCTGCGGCACCGGGTTCACACGGCGCAGACGGTCAATCGTGTCGGCGTTCATTACAGAACCTCCACTGGTAGCGATGCATCGGAACTCTCGCCCGGCGTGCAGTCCACTGCGGCGAGGGCGAGTGCGAAGCGTCGGCGCGCGCGGTGGGCGCGTACGCTGAACGTGCGCGCGCGAATTCCGAGCACGCGGGCAGCCTCGGTGTGACTCAGTTCCTCCCAGCCGAGCAGCAGCAGCGCTTCACGGTCGTCCTCGCGCAGGCGAGCAAGCGCATGCAGAACGCGCTGGTCCCGCGGCTCGCTGTCGGCGGGCGGACTGCTCGACGGAAGCTGCGGCTCGAGACGCTCCCGCAGGGCACGCTGGCGCGTGTGCCCGCGGCGCTGATTGGCGAGCACGCGGCGCGCAACGCCGAGCAGCCAGATGCGCTCGTCGCGGGGGACATCCGCCAAGCGCCGCCAGGCGATCAGGAACACCTCGGCCATCACATCATCGGCGTTCGCCGCGCTCGTGCGCCGCCGTGCGTAGGCGAGCACGGCGCCGGCGTGCGCGCCATACAGCGCTTCGAAGCGCTCATCGTCAGTCATGCAAGCTGGATGTCCAGATCCACCTCGATGGTTACAGCTTGTTGGCTACTTCAGCCGGAAAGCCTTGATGCGGTCGTCGTACTGCGCGGTGTCCCGTGAGTACACGCCGTAGGCGAGCGCCTGGATGACGCTCAACAGCGCCGTGTGCGAGCGCACATACGCGGGGCTGTTGGAGGAGTAGTAGAGCTTGATCTGCGCGAGCTTTGCCACCTCAGAGAGTGTCGCGTCGGTAATCGCCGCCGTGTGCGCCTGGCGATGGCGGGCGAGCTTCATCGCGCGCACGACCAGCGGATGCGGGCGCCCTGCGGACAGCCCGATCACGAGCGTCGCCGCATCGATGCGACCGAGACGGCTGAGGGCCTCCTGGGACGGGCTCGCCACAACATCGACGCGCAGATCGAGCAGCATCAGCAAATGGCGCAAGTAGCTCGCGAAGAATGCCATCTGGTCGGTACCCGCCACGAGCACCTTGTCGGCTTCGACGATCGCCTCGATCATCGCGTCCACGGCGCTACGTGAAACCTTGCGCGCGGTGTCCTCAACATTCAAATGATCGGCCGCAAGTGCAGCCTCAAACTCGTTCTGATCCAGCGAGAACAGTGGCGCTGAGCTACTCGCCGCTCCGTCCTTGGCTGCCTTGGCATTGACGCGCCTATATTCCTCGCGCGCGGCAGCCTGCAACTCGGGGAAGCCCTCAAAGCCAAGCGCCTGCGAGAAGCGCACGACCGTAGAGCTCGAAGTATTGGCGCGCCGCGCCAACTCCTCCGCTGTCTGGAAGGCCGCCTCATCGAGATGATCGACTATGTACTGAGCAACATCCTTCTGTGAGCGCGAGCACTCGTCAAAGCGTGCCTGGATGTACTTCGACAGGCTCTGGTGCTCACTGGTTCCACCAAGCGGTGAAACCGCTCTCACTGACTCGACTTCGCTAGTAGGACGCTCCGGTGTCTTTGTGGCCGCACGTTTCATCGGCGGTTCTGTTCGACGTATCCAGCTTGCACTCCTTCTGCTGTTTGCACGAATAACAATGATCCGTCATTGGGTAGGAGACGTACATGAGCTCGATGAGGATCGCCATTGTCGGCGCTGGCGTCTCCGGACTTGTAGCCGCCCACCTGCTGCAGCGCGACCACGAGATCGTCGTGTACGAGGCCAACCCGTACGCCGGTGGGCACGTCAACACGATCCGGGTGGAGACTGAGCATTCGAGCTACAACGTGGACACTGGCTTCATCGTGATGAACGATCGCAACTACCCCAACCTCACACAGCTGCTCGATCGGCTGGCAGTCGCCCGCCAACCCACGCACATGAGCTTCTCGGTCAAGGGAGAGCCGGAGGACTTCGAGTATGCAGGCACCCCGCGCGGGCTGTTCTGCCAGCCGAGCAACCTATTGAGCGCACGCTTTCAGCGGATGGTCCTCGACCTCCTGCGCTTCAACCGCAAACTGCGCCAGCTACTGGCGGACGAGCCACATAGCGTTGGCGTGCACGCGGAGGAGTCGCTGCAGTCGTTCCTAGCTCGCAATCACTTCTCGCGGGGCTTCGTGGAGCGTTTGATCGTCCCTCAGGTCTCCGCCGTGTGGTCCGCGGACCCGCTCCTGCTGGACACATTCCCAGTGCGCTTCATCGCCGAGTTCTTCGCTAACCACGGCATGCTCGGCTTTCGCGACCGCCCAAGCTGGTCGACCATCACCGGCGGCTCAGCCCGCTATGTGGACGCGCTGATCGCACCATTTCGCGAGCGTGTGCGCCTCGCCACACGCGTGCGGTCCATAACCCGCCACGACGATCACGTCGAGCTGGCACTCGACGGCTCACACGATGGCGCGCACGAGCACTTCGACCAGGTCGTGATCGCCACCCATTCCGACCAGGCGCTCACGCTGCTGAGCGATCCATCCGCGCAAGAGGCACGACTGCTCCGAGCAATCCCATACCAGCGAAACGAGGCGGTGCTGCACACCGACAGCACGCTGCTGCCGCGCCGACGCCAAGCCCGTGCAGCATGGAACTTCCATCTGCTGCGCGAGCCCAAGCCGCTGAGCACCGTCACCTACTACATGAACCACCTGCAGCGCCTGGACGCCGACCGCGACTTCTGCGTCACGCTCAACCGCAGTGACGCGATCGACCCGGCGAAGGTGATCCGCACGATCTCCTACGCCCACCCCGTCTATACGCCCGCGGGCGTCGCTGCGCAGAGCGAGCACAAGACGATCAGCGGCCTCGAGCGCCGCACGCACTACTGCGGCGCCTACTGGGGCTGGGGCTTTCACGAGGACGGCGTGTGCAGCGCGCTGCGCGCGTGCGAGCCGTTCGGAGTGACGCTGTGAGCGACGCAACAACAGCGATGCGCCCGCCGGCACCCGCGCGGGCGGCACGCGCCGGCACCTCGTGCCTGTACGAGGGCTCCGTGCGCCATCGCCGCCACGGCACGCCCAGCGACGAGCTCCACCACCGGATGTTCATGGTCTTCCTCGACCTGGACGAGCTTCCCAACTGCTTCGACGGCCGCATGCTGTGGTCCGCCAGGCACCCCGCGCTCGCCTGGTTTCGCCGCGCGGACTACCTCGGCGACCCGCACACGCCGCTTGCCCAGTCGGTACGCGAGCTCGTCGCCGAGCGCACCGGCGAGACGCCAGACGGGCCAATCCGGCTGCTTACGCACCTGCGCTACTTCGGATACAGCTTCAACCCTGTCAGCTTCTACTACTGCTACGACCGTGGCGGCGAGCATGTGCGGGCGGTCGTCGCCCACGTCACCAACACGCCTTGGGGCGAGCGCCACGCCTACGTGATGGCGGTCGAGCACACGACCGACCACGGGACCGTCAAGCTGATCGGCGGCCAGTTCGAGAAGGCGCTGCACGTCTCGCCACTGATGGGCATGGATCACACCTACGACTGGCGGCTGACCGAGCCAGGCGAGCGGCTGACCGTGCACATCGCCTCACAGCGCGCTGACGGAGCGACGGTCTTCGACGCAACGCTCGCCCTCGAGCGCCGCGAGCTGAGCGCACACGAGCTCAACCGTGCACTTGCACGCTATCCGCTGCTGACGCTGCGGATCCTCGCCCGCATCTACGCCCATGCGGCTCGATTGCGACTGCGAGGCGCCCGCTACTTCGCGCACCCACCCAGGGACATCGCCCAGCCATGATCGACCGCGCCGCCCGTAGGCTCGTGCTGCGACTACTCACGCGCATTTGCGGGGGCGAGATCGAGCTGGTCGAGGACCGGATCAGCCTTCGCTTCGGGGGGATCGTGGCCGAGCGCCCGCTGCGCGCAGTCGTGCACGTGCGCTCACAGCGCTTCTACCGCCAGTTGTTGCGCGGCAGCATCGGGCTGTGCGAGTCCTACATGGACGGGCTATGGGAGTGCGATGACCTCGTCACCCTGACGCGCATCGCAGCGCTCAACGTCGGCGCGCTCGACACGTTCAGACGCAGGCTCGCGCCAGTGCTGATCCCTGTCCAGCGCTGGGCGCGGTGGCTCGCACGCAACACACCTATGCGCTCGCGCAAGCGGATCGCCGCCCATTACGACCTCGGCAACGAGTTGTTCGCGCTGTTCCTCGATCGCACGATGATGTACTCCTGCGCCGTATTCGAGAGCCCACAGATGACGCTCGAGCAGGCATCGCTGGCAAAGCTCGCGCGCGTTTGCGAAAAGCTCGAGCTGAAGGAGTCAGACCACCTGCTGGAGATCGGCACCGGCTGGGGCGGGCTCGCCATCTACGCCGCCCAGCACTGCGGCTGTCGCGTCACAACCACCACCATCTCGCGTGAACAACACGCCTACGCGTGCGAGCGCGTACGCGTGGCGGGGCTCGAGGACCGCGTGAGCGTATTACTCGAGGACTACCGTGAGCTGACGGGCCGCTACGACAAGCTCGTGTCGATCGAGATGATCGAGGCAGTCGGCTGGCAGTACTTCCCCAGGTACTTCCGCCGTTGCTCGGAACTGCTGGCGGACGATGGCGCGATGCTGCTGCAGGCCATCACCATCGATGACCGCGCCTACCAAGTGGAGAAGGCCGGCAGGAGCTTCATCAACACCTACATCTTCCCCGGCGGCTGCCTGCCTTCGATGGAGATCATCTCGCGTTCGCTCGCGCGAGTGACCAACCTGCAGCAGGTGCACCTGGAGGACCTCACCGACCACTACGCCACCACGCTCGAGCACTGGCGGGAGCGTTTCCTCAATGCCACCGAGCGACTAGCCGAGCTCGGCTACGACGAGCGCTTTCGCAGGCTGTGGGAGCTTTATCTGAGCTACTGCGAGGGCGGCTTTCGCGAGCGACGCATCCAGGACGTGCAGTTGCTGCTCGCCAAGCCCGGCTACCGTGCCGAGCCTGCGCCGATAGTGTCCGTCGCCGCATGAGACGCAGCCTGTTTGAAGACCTCCACGAAGACTTCCGCGCGAGCTTCCGCACGTTCCTAGAGCGCGAGGTGATCGGCGAGGAGGGTCGCTACGGCGAGTGGGAGCGCGCTGGGATTGTCCCCCGAGAGGTGCTTGCACGGGCCGGCGCTGGCGGCTTCCTCGGCCTGGCCGTACCGGAGACATACGGCGGTGCGGGCGCGGATGACTTCCGGCTGAACATGGTGATCGGCGAAGAGGTCCAGCGCGCGGGCGTTGGCAGCGTGGGATTGGGGATGTCCGTGCACACCGACATCTGCATCCCCTACTTCCTCAGCTACTGCTCCGAGCCCCAGCGTGAGCGCTGGCTTGAGGGGATCGCCAGCGGTGAGCTGATCGTCGCAATCGCGATGACCGAGCCGGGCATCGGCTCGGACCTCGCCGCGATGTCCACCACCGCCAAGCACCAGGGCGATCACTATGTAGTCAACGGCTCGAAGACGTTCATCACCAATGGCATCCACGCCGATCTGGTGATCGTCGCTGCCAAGACCGATCCGTCCGAGCGCCATCGCGGCATCAGCTTGCTGGTAGTGGAGCGCGGCATGGAGGGCTTTGAGCGCGGGCGCAACCTCGAGAAGATCGGCCAGCACGCGCAGGACACCGCCGAGCTGTCCTTCTCAGACGTGCACGTGCCGGTGGAGAACCTGCTCGGCCAGGAGGGCGAGGGCTTTCGCTACCTGGTCTCCAACCTGCCGCAGGAGCGCTTGGCAATTGCCGCCACCGCCGTGGCCGCTGCCGAGGCCGCGCTCGGCTGGACGCTCGAGTATGTACGTGAGCGCCAGGCGTTCGGCCAGCCAATCGGCTCTTTCCAGAACACGCGCTTCACGCTGGCCGAGCTACACGGCGAAACACAGATCGCGCGGGCGTTCGTCGACCAGTGCGCGCAGGCGCTCAACGCCGGCGAGCTGACGCCGGAGGACGCCGCCACCGCCAAGTGGTGGTGCACCGACCTGCAGGGCCGCGTGGTCGACCGCTGCCTGCAGCTGTTCGGCGGCTACGGCTACATGCTCGAGTACCCGATCGCGCGGGCGTTCGTCGACGCGCGTGTCACCAGGATCTACGGCGGTGCCAACGAGATCATGAAGGAGATCGTTGGGCGCTCGCTGGGGCTCTAGCGCCACGATCGGGCGGTGCGCGCTACGCCGCCTCTGGGGAGAGCTCCCCAGCCATCGCCACAAAGTAATCAAGCGAGCGCGGGTTAGCCAGCGACTCGACGCTTGCCGCCTGCTCGGGCGGTACCCCCATCAGGATGCGCTTCACCGGCACCTCCAGCACCTTGCCCGACAGCGTGCGCGGCACCTCCGCGATCTGGCGGATCTCGTTTGGCACGTGCCGCGGCGAGCAGTCCTCGCGGATGCGGCGCTTGATCTGCGCCGCGAGATCCTCGTCCAGCGTCACGCCGTCGCGCAGCACCACGAACATGACCATCCACAGCTCACTCTGTGACTCGTCGTCCGCTCCCGGCTTGGGGATGTCGACCACCAGCGCGTCCAGCACCTCCGGCACAGCGCTCGCCGCGCGGTAAATCTCGCTCGTGCCCATGCGCACTCCCTGGCGGTTGATCGTCGAGTCAGAGCGCCCGTAGATCACAGCGCCACCGCGCGGGGTGATGCGAATCCAGTCACCGTGGCGCCACACCCCTGGGTACATCGAGAAGTAGCTCTCCCGCAGGCGCGAGCCGTCCTGATCGCCCCAGAAGAACAACGGCATCGATGGCATCGGCTCGGTGATGACCAGCTCCCCCACCTCGTCCTCAACGCTGCGGCCGTGCTCGTTCCACGCTTGCACCGCGCAACCCAGCGCCCGGCACTGCAGTTCACCCTCGTACACGGGCAGCAATGGACAGCCGGCAACGAACGCCGTGCACACATCCGTGCCACCGCTCGTGGAGAACAGCCACACGTCGCTCTTCACGTGCTCATACACCCAGCGAAAGCTCTCCGGCGACATCGGTGAGCCCGTCGCCCCGATCGCGCGCAGCGCGATCAAGTCAAAGTCGCGGGCCGGCTCGATCCCCGCCTTCTCACAGCTCGCCAACAGGCCGGGGCTAACGCCCATGCAGGTCATCCGCGTGCGCTCCGCCAGCTCCCACAGCACGTTCAGGTCCGGGTGCGCCGGGCTGCCGTCATACAACACGATCGCAGCCTCCGACAATAGGCAGCCGACTAGGAAGTTCCACATCATCCAGCCCGTCGTGGTGAACCAGAACATGCGATCCCCGTGGCGTAGATCGAGGTGCATTCGCTTCTTCAGCTGCTCGATCAGAATGCCGCCTTGGCTCTGCACGATCGCCTTGGGCAGGCCCGTCGTGCCGGACGAATACAGCACCCACAGGGGGTGGTCGAACGGCAGCTGCTCGAAGCTCAGCTCGGCGCCTTCGCCGTGGGAAAGCAGCTCATGCCAGATGGTTAGCCTGGAGGATCTCGATGAGTTGGAGAGCGCGTCGGCAAGCTTGCTCGTACGCTCGGGCTTGGCGGGGTGACTCTCGCTGGCACCTGAGAGATATTCGAGAACAACGGTGTGCTCGACTGTCGGCAGCTCGTCGAGGATCCGTCGCACGTTCTCGGTGCGATCGAAGTCCTTGCCGCCGTGGCGATAGCCGTCCACCACCAACAGCACCTTCGGCTCGATTTGCGCGAAGCGGTCGATCACGCTGCGCGCGCCGAACTCCGGCGCCGCGCTCGACCAGATCGCGCCGATGCTCGCCACCGCCAAGAACGCGATCAGCGTCTCCGGAATGTTCGGCATGTAAGCAACCACACGATCGCCGCGCTCGACGCCGAGCGCGCGCAGCCCGGCGGCCGCTGCTGCCACCTGCGCGATTAGCTCGCCCCACGTGATCTCGCTCAGCTCCCGCAGCTCCGAGCAGTGCACCACTGCCACCTCGCCCTCGCGCCCCTCCCCATACGCGAGCAAGTTCTCCGCGTAGTTCAGCTCGGCGCCCTCGAACCAGTGTGTACCCGGCATCTCATGCGAGGTGAGCACCTGCTGATAGGACTTGGATGCACGCACGCCGCAGAACTCCCACACGCTCGCCCAGAAGTCCTCCAGGTGCTCCGTCGACCAGCGCCACAGCTGCTCGTAGTCCGCCAACGGCAGGTCCCGATGCTCACCCGCCCACGCCATGAAGCGCGCCATCTCCACGTTCTCGCGTTGCTCTGGCGATGGCTCCCACATCGGATGCTGACCGGCGACGCTGGACATACGGGTATTCTCGCGGTTTGTGAGCCTGCCGGGGTTGCGCGAGGAGTTTCCCGTTCTTGGCGCCGTCGCGTACCTCAACGCCGGCACCGACGGGCCGCTGCCTGCACGTGCCGTGCAAGCCTCCGCACAAGAGCTTCAGCGCGAGCTCGGCGAGGGCCGCGCCACCGCCCATTTTGAGCGCCGCTCCGAGCTGGACGCCCAGTTGCGCGACGCCTACGCACGTACCCTCGGCGCCCAGGCCGCAGACGTTGCATTGACAACCTGCACCACCGAGGGCATGGCCCAGGTGGTTGGCGGCCTGGATCTTGATCATGGCGATGAGATCCTCACCAGCGACGAGGAGCACCCCGGGCTGCTAGGTGCTCTGTCGGCCGCCCGCGCCCTGCACGGCGTGGATGTGCGCGAAGTCCCACTCGCCGAGATCGCAAACGCCGTAGGTCCGCGTACACGCCTCGTCGCCTGCTCGCACGTCGGCTGGGTCAGCGGCTCGCTCGCCCCAGCCGAGCTCGCCCAGGTCGACGTGCCCGTGCTGCTCGACGGCGCGCAAGGCGTTGGCGCCGTGCCCGTCGACGTGCACGCGCTCGGCTGCGACGCCTACTCCGGCGCCGGACAGAAGTGGCTGTGCGGCCCCGACTCCACCGGCATGCTGTGGGTCAGCCCCGCGCTGCGTGAGCGCATCAGCGTCTCCAGGCGCGGCTACGCCAACCTCTCAGATCCCAACCTGGGGCTCGATGCACAGTTGCACGAGGATGCGCGGCGCTTCGACACCCTCTCCCAGAGCGCCGAGACGATCGCTTGCGCGCTAGCTGCCGTCACGGTGCTCGAGTCCGCCGGCTGGGCAGCCGTGCACCAGGAGGCCCGTCGCCTGGCCGCCAGCCTCACCGAGATGCTCGCCGCGGCTGGACGTGAGCCAGCGCCCCGCGGACCCACCACGCTCGTCTCTTTCCACAGCCCTGACCCTGAGGGCGAGCGCACGCTACTCGCCGAGCGCGGCGTGATCGTACGCAACATCCCCGACCGGCCCTTGCTCAGGGCTTCGGTCGGCGCATGGAACGACGAGCACGACCTCGAGCGGCTCCTGCAGGCGCTGCCAGCGTGAGTGACCGGCTGCCGGTGAGCGCCCCCAGCTCCCGCTCGCTCATCCGCCACATCGGCCTGCCCGTTGTCATCGCCGTCTCAGCGGTCCTCAACACGCACAGGCTCTCTCAGAACAGCTACGCCAACCTCTTCTACTCCGCTGGCGACCGCTCGATGCTGCGCTCGCTACACAACTTCCTGTTCGCCTCGTTTGACCCAGGCGGCCTGGTCACTGTCGACAAGCCCCCCGTAGCACTGTGGGTGCAGGTGGTAAGCGCCAAGCTGTTCGGCTTCTCGCCCCTCAGCCTGCTGCTCCCCGAGGCGATCACCGGGATACTCGCCGTGGCGCTCTTGTATGTGATCCTCGCCCGCCGCATGGGCGCGCTCGCCGCCTCCGGCGGAGCGCTAGGCCTTGCCGTGTTCCCGTCATTTGTCGCCGTCTCCCGAGCCAACGGCGTCGACCCGGTGCTCATCCTGTTGCTAGTCATCGCCTGCGGCCTCGGCCTGCGGGCCTGTGAAACAGGGCGCTGGCGCACGCTCATCGGCTGCGCTGTAGTCATCGGCCTCGCCTTCAATACCAAGACGCTCGCCGCCTATCTCGTCGTGCCCTCCATTGCGCTCGCGTTCCTCGTCTGCGCCCCCGGGTCGCTGCGCCGGCGAATCCTGCAGTTGCTCGCCGCGGGGGTAGCCATGGCGGTCGTGTCGTTCGCGTGGATCGCCGTCGTCGAACTCACGCCTGCCTCCCAGCGACCGTATGTCGGTAGCTCCCTGCACAACACCGAGATCGGGCTCACGTTCGAATACAATGGCTTCGGCCGCGTCGAAGGCCAGGTCGGCGGCCCTAACAGCATCGTCGTGGAGCCCGGCGCGTACGTGCCCAGCGCCCAAGAGCAGAAGGTCGATGCCGCAGTCCGCGCCAAAGACCGCGGGCACGCAAAGCCCGCACCGACCAACCCTCCGCTGGACCCAGCGCTCGAGGCCGCGCCGGCCAAACCGCCGATCGTCACGAAGGGCCGCGAAAAGAACCCCATCCCGTTCGGCGAATCGCCCAAGCCGCTGCGCCTGTTCGGCAAGGGCCTAGGCGACCAGGCAGGTTGGCTGCTGCCGCTCGCGGTGTTCGGGCTGATCGGCCTGCTCGCGCTCGTGCTGCTGGATCGCGACGAGTCTCGCGGACGGCGCCACCCCAGGCGCGACCCCAGGCTCGCCCTCGCGCTTGTGCTCGGCGGCTGGTTCGTCGTCGAGGCCGCCGTGCTCAGCCTGTCCAAGGGGATCGTCCACCCTTACTACGTCTCTGCGCTCGCACCCGGTACCGGGGCAATGGCCGGCGCCGGCGCGGCCGCCCTCGCCAAGCTCGCCCGCGGACGCATCAGCCAGCGCGTGGTGGGCATCTCGCTCGTCGCGGGCGCACTCGCGAGCACCGGCCTTGTAGAGGCAGTGCTCATGCACCGCGAGCACTACCTCGTCTCGTTCATACCCGTACTCGCCGCCGGCGCCGCCGTCGCGTTCCTCGCGCTCATCACCGTGCGCCGACTTGCCACGCCCGCGATCGCGCTCGCGTTCCTGCTGATGCTGATCGTCCCCGCCAAGTACGCCTCCACCACGTGGCTCGCTCCCGTCGAGGGCACGTTCGCCGCTGCCGGACCCAACGCCGCTGCCGGGCCGGGCGGCTACGGCGTCAACGCCCACGATGCTGCCATCGACCGCGCGCTGGCCAACTACGTCGTCACCCACCACCCCGGCTCGCGCTGGGCACTGCTAACGGTCGCTTCAGACACCAGCTCGCCGCTGATCCTCATGGGCCTCGACGCGGGCGCGCTCGGCGGCTACAGCGGCACCGACCCAGCCGTCAACGGCGCCCGGCTCGGGCGCATGGTCGCCCGCAAAGAAGCCCGCTACGTGCTGCTCGGCGGCGAGTACTCGCTGCGCGGCGGCAACCTCGCCACCCGAGCCGTGCTGCGCGCGTGCAAGGAGCTGGCCCCGTCGGAATGGGAAAGCCCCATCGCCTACCCCTACGGCCTGGTGCTGTTCGACTGCGCCGGCGATGAAAAGGCGCTCGCCACCGCCGGGTAAGGCGCGGCCGAATCCGGGGCGGCCAGGCAGGCTTGGCCGAGCGCGAGTGCTCAGGCCGCCACGCACAGATCGCGATGGAAAGCCCTCGCGAACAGCTCGCGCTCACGCCCGGCAGCCCAGCGCGGCACCGCGGACTCGCCGTCGGCGATCAGCCGTAGCTGCACTTCATCGCCCGACAACGCGATGCTGGTGGAGCGCACCAGCTGATCGCGTGAGCGCTCGAGATCCTCAGCGAGCCGCAGCAGCGTCGCGCAGCGATCCAGGCGCGCGGCGTCGCCCTCGTCAAACAACGCTGCCATCGGCCCGGGCACGGGCATGCCCTTGCGGTGGTAGCGAGCTGCCTGGGCAATGATTGCTGTCTCCACCGGCCTGAATCCGGGCAGGGCGCCGTTGAGGATCAGATAGCGGGAGTGCTTGTGGTGGTCGTCGTAGTCGATCGACATGCCGATGTCGTGCAGCATGCACGCAGCCCACAAAAGCTCGCGCTCGCGCGGGTCGCCGCTGTGCAGGCCGAGACGCGCCAGCTCGTCGAACATGCCGAGCGCGAGCGCCGCCACATGCTCGGTGTGGTCCATGTCGACGTGGTACTGCGCGGCCATGTTCATCACGCTCGAGCGCCGCACGTCCTCGAACAGGGGCGGATCGTGTGCGGCGAGCAGCCGCTCGAAGAACACCCCCTCGCGCAGGCCCGCCTCAGTGGTCTCGAGCGCTTCAAAGCCGCCCGCCTCGAGCACGCCTTGCACGACGAGCGCTCCCGCGAGGATCAAATCAGCGCGTGCGGGCTTGATCCCGGGCACACTCGCACGCTCAGCAGCGGGTAGCGCAGCGAGTCGCTGCACGAGCTCATCGAGCGCATCACGCTCGATGACCATGCCCTGCACGCCGTTGGATGGGAGGCCGGCCTGCCGCTGCGCAGCCGCGGCGAGGTTCCTCACCGTCCCCCCCGTGCCGATCAAACGTCCGCCGCGGCGAGTGCCATCGGCACCGCTCAGCCACTCACTACTGGCGAGCTCGCTCGCAATGTGCTCGCGCAACTCCTCCAACTGTTTACGCTTGGCCGGCCCGTTAGGCGGCAGGAAGCGCTCGCTCATGCGCACGGTCCCCAGACGCCAAGATCCGGAGTTACGCACCAACCGGTTGGCGACCTGCACGAGCTGCATCGAGCCGCCACCGAGGTCGAGCACGCTGCCATCGCTCAGCGTGGTGGAGTTCACCGCGGCCAGGTAGCCGTAGTAGGCCTCTTGCTCGCGGCTGAGCACGCGGATCGGCAGCTGGAAGTGCTCGTGCGCGCGCTCCAGGAATTCCGGAGCGTTCTGCGCGTCGCGGATGGCGCTCGTAGCGACCGCGTCCACGGTATCCCCATCGAAGCCGCCTGCACGGCAGAAGTGGGAGAAGACGTCAAGCGTCGCCAACGCTCGCTCGATCGGCTTCTCGCCAAGCTTGCCACTAGCCATCAGTCCTTCGCCGATACGCACCGGCTCATAAATCTCATCCGTGCGCCTCCACCACCGATCGCCAGCCATGAACACGACCAGCCGGAAGGAGTTCGATCCCAGGTCGATGACCGCCAGACGCTCGTTGGGCTTCATGTAATGAGCGTATTCGCCGCACCGGAGGGTCCCGGACGTTCGTCTGAGCTGAGCGTCAGCTGGGCGTTGCGGCCTTGGCGTGCTTGACCGCGTACATCGCGCGATCGGCCTCCACAAACACCTGCTCGGCGCTCTGCGTGCCTTCGTGCACGAGCGCGAAACCGATGCTCGCGTGGGGGTGCAGCACACCGTCGCCGGCGTCAATGCTGCAGGCAGGTAGGACGCGCGCGAGCCCGTCGGCCACCACCGCCACACCCTCCTCGTCGATGTGCGGCAATAGCACAGCGAACTCGTCTCCGCCGAGACGCGCAACCAGGTCGGTTTCCCTGAGCCTGCGGGTCAGTGCACGCGCCACAGCCTTGAGCGCGTCGTCTCCAACCTTGTGTCCATAGCGGTCGTTGACGCGCTTGAATTCGTCCAGATCGATCACCATCAACCCTGCAACCTCGCCGTAGCGCTGCGAGCGGGCAACCTGCAGCTTGAGGTCATGCTCGAACAGCCTGCGGTTACGCAACCCCGTCAACGGGTCGTGGTCGGCGAGGTGGCGCAGGTGCTCCTCCAGGCGCTTGCGCTCGGAGATGTCCTGCAGCTGAGCGATGTAGTGAAGCGGCGCGCCGGCGCGGTCGCGCACGAGCGACACCGACAGGATCGCCGACAGCGTCTCCCCCGCGGCGTCGAAGTAGCGCTTCTCCACCTGAAAGGCCGGGATCTCGCCCGCCAACAGGCGCTGGCGCTGCTCGAGGTCATTGTTGACATCAGCGGGGTGCACAATCCCGTCGAAGCGCTTGCCCACGAGCTCCTCTGACGTGTAGCCGGTGATGTCGCAAAGGGCGCGGTTGACGAGCAGCCAGCGGCCTTCCACATCGAGCAGCGCAGTACCGATGGGTGCGCGCTCGAAGACCTCCTCGAAGTCGCCCCCGTGGGGCTGGGCGGCGAGCAGATCGGCGTGTCTGCGGGCGGTGATGTCGAGCACGACCGCAACGCCGCCCGCAACGCTAGCACTTTCATCACCAGTCGAGTCGCTCAGGCGCAGCGGGCCGACGTCCACCATCAGGCAGTGGCGCTGTTCGGGCGTCCAAATCTCGCGCGAGCGCGTCTCGCCGTCGAGCGCCGAGCGAAACAGCGGCTCCATCAGCTTCCACACCGCAGCCGGGAAAGTGTTGGCGACGGGCTCGCCCTCGCTGCACACCGTCGGGTTGCCGAGGCGTTCGAGCGCATGCCCGGCGGTGAGTACGAAGCGCAGGTCCCGGTCGAAGACCAGGATCAATGCCTCTGGCAGCTCGCGCAGTGCGGCCGCAGCCGCCTGATCGGCGCTCGCCAGGACCTGATCGGCCTGAAGGGGCTGTCCAACGGGTGTGTGCACGCCTCAGCATCGGCGTGCGTTATCGATTACTTGACAGTCGGTTGGCGATCTGTAGGCAACGATGCCGCGCACGCTGCTCGATGCCAGCGTGCGCGGCATGTCATTAGCCCGCGATTACTTGACGAACTGCCCTGACGCATTGAGCGCATACCATTTGCCGCCGAACTGCTGCGCCCCTACGTATGAGGTGTCGGCTGGGCTACTGTCGCCGCTGTACAGATACAGCGGGTGACCGGCGTAGGTGACCTGCCGGCCGCCGCCTGGGAGACGAATGGTTGACAGTAGCGACGTCTTCACGCCCGCGCCCGCGGTAGGCGTGCTGCTGCTTTGAAGGGCCGGCCAAAACCGCGAGCAGCCGCTGATTTTCACGCAGCTGTCGGCGTCCGTGTGATCCCTCGTGAACTCATACAGCGTCAGCCCTGAAGAGGAGGTCAGGATCGTGCCAATGCTCGTGTGATGTAGCTGCACGGTGGCCGCGTGTGCGACGCGCGCACGCGGCGTGGCGCTCTGCGCGTATGCGACGGTGGTGTAGCCGGCAACGCCTGCGATGACGCAGGTCAGCAGCGTGAAGTTCCGTTTCATTGGGAAGCCTCGCAAGGTCGGGGTTAGGGTCGAGGGTGCTCATTGGTGCTGATTGATTCCCTCGATCAACACAGACGCCGATTTGGCGGCGAACCTTCCTGCGTTCAGCTCCAGTACTCCGAGTGACTCCAACCGGAGGACCCGTTGGGCACAGTCGTGGCGTTGGCTATCAGCAAGGTCGCCAACGGCCCCTCGCCAGGGCCGGGAACCGCTTCAGCCAGAGTGCTGCCCGCCCCCGCCGGGCCGACCCAGATCGTCTCCTTGCCCACCGCGTCGAACAGCGGTTGGACCGCGCTTTGTGCGTGGTCGGGACCCGAGGCAAGGACGATCAGCTCGCCTCGCACAGCAGGACCTCTGCTGCCAATCACGGGAGCGTCGACGAACGTCATCCCGTGGCGCTGGGCGAGTTCAGCGCAGTGTTCGGTGCCGGGCACGCCGATCGTGGTCATTTGCACCCAGATCAGCCCATCCTGCTCCGGGCCACGGAGAAAACCACCCTCGCCGATCATCACCTCGAGCACCGTATCCGCGTCGCTGAGCATCGTCATCACAATCTGAGCGCCCGTTGCAAGCTGGGCGGCTTCGGCGGGAGAGTCGACCACCCTCGCGCCTTCGCGCGCCAAAGGATCGGCCTTCTCACGCGTGCGGTTCCACGCCCACAGGGGAAAACCCGCGCGGGCGAGGTTACGTGACATCGCCAAACCCATCGCTCCGCCTGCCCCCAACACCACCACTGTTGGCCTCACTGGCCTGGCGTTCATCGCCGCCCGCGCCCCCAGGCGTGCGACCGCGGCCGCACGGTCATCTTCAGGGCAACTCCCACAGCGCTTGGATACCCCAGTTTGCGGGTCTACAAACGCTGAGCCGCACACCGACACGCACACGCCAGTCGCGCACGAGATAATTTCGCGGCGATGACACTCGTGCAGCTCAGCGATCTCCATCTGCGTGCAGGCGATGACGGACACGGACCGGGAGAACGCCTGGAGCGCGTGGTGCAAAGAGTGGCGTCGCTCCAACCACGGCCGGTTGCGCTGCTGTTGAGCGGCGACCTTGCAGATGATTCGTCTGACGCATCCTACGAGCAGGTTCATGAGCTGCTCTCCCCCCTCGAGCTACCAATACACGCGATCCCCGGTAATCACGATAGTCGCGAACTGCTGCGCGCCCATTTCTTGCCTAACGAGACTCCCACGGACGCACCCGTTCACTTCGCAGCGGCCTGCGGGCCGCTGCGGCTGGTGGGTTGTGACACCACTCTCGCGGGCTCAGACGGAGGTGTGATGGGCGATGAGGAGCGTGATTGGCTCAAGCAGACGCTCGCCGAAGATCCCGAGACGCCAACGCTCTTGGCAATGCACCATCCACCAGTACTCACGGGCATACGCCTGATGGACGAGATTGCGCTAGACGCCAGCGACCGTGTTGCGCTCGAGACGCTCCTACGCAGCCATCCGCAGGTGCAGGCCATCACCTGCGGGCATGTGCACACGACGATGACAACATTGTTTGCAGCGCGCCCTTTGCTGATCTGCCCCAGCACCAACTCGGCTATCTGCCTGGATATGCGCCCGCTAGAGAGCGTTCCCTTCTCGGTGAGCCAGTCGCTTGGGTTCGCCGTACACGCACTTGTGGGTGGGCGTCTCGTCTCGCATGTGCAGGCTGTGGAGCAGCCCATCTAAAAACGAGCTTGGAGCGCGATGTCTAGGTTCGGTCACCGATGAGCTTGATCTTGAAGCTCTCGCCAGCGTGCACTCGGGGGCGGCTGCGTGGCGAACGCGGGTGGGCGACCGACGGACACACGACCCGTCCGCCCAGACAGGGATGCGGGGCGGACGGGTGCACATGTGTCTGCGCGAGCGGCA
>DATBYJ010000269.1:0-10217 GCA_036513795.1 Solirubrobacteraceae bacterium
CTCCGCATCGAGCTGCTTGCGTAGGCGCTCGATGCGGGCCAACAGGTCGCCGTCGCCGGCCAGGCGTAGATCGCGTACCCCAAACGAGAACCCAGGGGAGGAGGTGGAGCTTCCGGGGTAGTAGTCACAGCCGCCCGCCACCACCACCTGCATTCCCTCCTGGGGTGCGCCTGCACGGGCGACCATCTGATCCCAATCCTGGCGCCACGATGCACACGGGATCGCGCCACTGCCATCGCGCAGCTCGAAGTACACCCGTGCCTTGGCCACGCGCAGGTTCACGAGCTCGCCCATCAACTGCACATGGGCAAAGGAGCGCAGCTGCGAGCGCAGCGCCACTGCATACTCGCCGACCGGGAAAGGGCCGGGCAGCTGGCTGTCGGGAATTCCCGCACGTGCGGAGACTGGCGTGGACTCCCTGGCCGCGGATGGAGTCATGGACACCTGACGCAGCATAGGCGCTACGATCGACGTCGATGCGGCGCAGTGAACTCCGGTATCGCTCCTAAACGCCGTGGCAAAGCACAACAGCGCGCGACGTGGGCGTTCGCGCAAGCGCAGGCCAGCTCCCTCAGGTGCGGGCAGGTCCGCGAAACTGCCTGCCGCGCCGCGCGCTGCCGGTAGCGCCCGCGAGCGTAAACAATCGCCGGCAGCGGACGAGCGTCCACAGGCGCCATGGCACCCGCTGCCACTGTCTGAGCTTTTGATTCTCGTCGGCGCGGTCGCGGTGGTAGTCGGCCTCAGCCGCTCGAGCAAAGGCTTCGCTGCTGGTGGTCCCACGCTGCTGGCGGGGATCGGGGCGGCGATGATCGGCACGATCGAGGTGACGCTGCGCGAGCATCGCGCTGGCTATCGCTCACACACGCTGATGCTGGCAATGCTGCCGGTAATCCTGTTCCACTCCGCTGTGATCTTGATCGTGGCGGCGTTCACGACGGTGCCACGTGTCGTGAGCATCGGCTTGCTGCCGCTGGACGTTGCGTCGTTCGCCGTTTTGTTCAAACTCCTGCGTGCGCGTTATGTCGATGCCCGACGCGAGCGCAACTTCGCAGCACGGCGCTGAGCGCCTAGAACTTCAAGCTCAGCGACGGCAGCGGACGCTCGCCCTCCGCGGCGCCCTCACCGCGCGTCTCGCCGTCGAAGCCGAGGCGTTGCAGGCGTGCGATCTCCCGTTCGCCTTCGATTCGCGCGGGATGGTCGGCGGGCAGGCCGGCGATCAGGTTGACGATGCGGTTGCGCAGCTGCAGCGCGAAATGTGGCGTTGAGGCCCCCATCAGCTGGCGCACGTCCTCGATCGTCACCTGTTGTGTGCTGGCCTTACGGCTGACGCGGCGGGGATCCTCGGCCTGACTCAAAATCGCCTCTATTCGACTTGCGAGACCGAATTTTCTTCGGGGCTCTGGGTGCGCGGGCTGATCTCGAGCATGGAGTCGATTTCGGCCTGGGATATGGCTGAGATCGCCTGTTCGTCGCCAATCAGCCAGCCGTGATTGTAGACGCCGCGCACCGGCTGGAACTGCGGGGCACTGGTGTACGCCGGCTGGATATCCGATAGGTAGTTCACGAGCCCGGGTGGTACCTGGGTGGCACTGCTGACCAGCAGCAGTGGCCCGTAGTCGCCCGTCGCTGACAGCAGCGCCGCCGCGGGCGCATCGAGCGGGCGTCCCTCGTTGACGAACACAAGTCCGTGGCCGGGTTCTTTCACACCCCAGCCGAATGCACCGTCGGTGTAGCGCGCGACTTCGATCGCGTTCTGCACGGCTACATTGCCGGCTGTAGGTAGTTGGGCGCCGGTGATCGACTTGACCGGACCGTAGTGGCGCAGCTCATGCAACGTGTGGGCACCGATGCTCGAGGGGTCGATCACGTAGATCGTGGGGTGATGCAGTGTGCTGAGCACGCTGGCTGTGGGCGCTGACACGCGTGTGGGCGTCACAAACAGGATCGGAGCGCCGCTCTCGGCGGCAAGGGCCGCCGCTGGCATCGCCAGTGCCGGTGCGATGGTGGCGGCAAGCACGATCGCCCGGCTCGGGGCGCTGCCGTGATCGAGGGTGCTCAACAGGTGCTCGATCTCCTCGGCGGCGCTCGACGGGACGGCGGCATCGATTGTCTGTGCCAGTAGGCCGCGAGGCACCGCTGCCGAGGTGCCGATTCGAATCACCTGTGCTCCGCCAAGCGTGGGCGCTCCCAGTGGGTGCATCGCTTCCAGCGTTTCGCGCGTCACAGCTGACAGGTTTTCCCCTTCGCTGAAGAGGACGGGTGCGCCCACGGGCGCACTAGCGAACACGGAGGCGGCGAGTGCTCCCAGCCACTCGCGATCGTTGACCAGGATCACCACCTGCGGGCGCGTGGCAGGTGTCAGGCCCGGGTACACGGCCCGCGCGACAGCGGCTGCATCGGCGGCTGTGTCCGCGCCCCCCAAACGGGTGGTGTTGCGCGTGGCCACGCTCAGCGCTCCTTGAGCCGCGACTGGGGCGAGGCTACCGGCGGATCCACCGCCAGCGATCTGCCCGTGCTCTCCCTTTCCGCAGCCATACAAGCCCGCGGCAGCGATCAGCACCACAACGAGGAGGGTTCTAGGCGAGACGGTGCGCATTGGCGCACCCTACTGCCCGCGTCGGAGCGCGATCCTCGGCAATTGCGGGAAAACCTGCGAAAACGAGTGCATCCCGTGCAAGCGTCATTGCACTCTGCTAGCCTGCGGCGCGAAATGCCGAGTCCTTGACCAGGTGTCAGGGAACGGGGGACCCAGGTTGTTGGGGCGAATCCCGCGGTAGGACCGTGAGAAGCGCAGGCTCTTTCAGCGCTAGCCCGTCAGCTAACCCCGCAGGCCTACGAAAGAGGTTGTTGTTTTGCGGGTTCGTACCTTCGCTGTATTGCTGTGCAGCCTGATCGCGTCGATGGTGAGCGCAGCGACCGCTCTGGCAAATGGCACCGGTGGGATCACCGCGCCGGAACCGTCGCCCAGCAAAGCGACCACGACCGTCCCGACGGTGCACGCGCCGGTGACGGCCAAGACCTCGAAGATCGCCTACAAGGGTCCGGTCTACGAGAAAGTGGCGACGGGCGAAGTCGTCCCGTTCGTGGCGCCCACACCTGCCGGCTCCACGATCGGCACGGCCGCCAGCAGCACGCCCAGCATCCCTAGCACCGGCGGCAGCGTCGCGACAACGCCTGAAGCGGCAGCACTGCCGAGCACCATCCCCGCCGAACTGACGATCGGGAACGGTATGACCACGGCGACCGGCCCGAGCGCTCGTCCCGAGCTCTTGGTCCCCGGCACGACTGCGCGCTTCGTTGATGGTCTCGCCGCTGCCCCCGAGGGCGCCCCGGCCGCGATCCAGGAGATGATCTGGGCCGGGAACGAGATCATCGGGCTGCCCTACATCTACGGCGGCGGCCACGCCTCATTCATCTCCCCGGGCTATGACTGCTCCGGCACCGTGTCCTTCGCGTTGCATGGCGCCAGCTTGCTGACCACGCCTCAGGACTCCTCCGAAATGGAGGGCCTGGGCGCTCATGGTGACGGACGCTGGGTGACGATCTTCGCCAATCCCGGCCACGCCTATATGACGGTGGCGGGGCTGCGTCTGGACACCAGCCCCGCGGAAGACCCCGCCGATCTGCAGGGTCCGCGCTGGCGCCCGCTGCGACAGACGAACGCGGGATTCGTGGTTCGTCACCCCGTCGGGCTCTGATCGGCCATTGCTGCGCCGCCGGCGGCTCCCGGTCGGCTACGCTTGAGGTTGTTGGCCGCGCTCAAGCCGGTCGCCTCTCAGAACTGCAATAGGAGGATTAGATGGCCGGCCTGACCGGGCGCATGTCTACCGTGGTGAAGGCGAAGGTCTCGAAACTGCTGGATCGGGCCGAAGACCCAGCCGAGACCCTGGACTACAGCTACCAGAAGCAGGTCGAACAGCTGCAGAACGTCAAGAAGGGCATCGCCGACGTGGTGACCGCCAAGAAGCGCCTGCAGATGCAGGAGAACACGCTGCAGCAGAGCGTCGTAAAGCTCGACACGCAGGCTCGCCAGGCGGTGGCCGCCGGCCAGGAGGATCTCGCCAGGACAGCGCTCGAACGCAAGAACGTTGCGCAGACGGAGCTGCAGGGGCTGGACACCCAGGTAGCCGAACTGGAAGATCAGCAGCAGAAGCTCACCGACTCCGAGCAGAAACTGCGCGCGAAGATCGAAGCGTTCCGCACTAAGAAGGAGGTCATCAAGGCCCAGTACTCAGCTGCCGAGGCGCAGGTGCGGATCTCTGAGGCAGCCACTGGCGTCGGCGAGCAGATGGCAGACGTTGGTCTGGCGATGCAGCGCGCGGTCGACAAGACCGAAAACATGAAAGCCCGCGCCGACGCCGTCTCTGAGCTTGAAGCCGCTGGTACGTTCGATGACGTCACGCAGCTGGGAGGCGGCGAAGACGACATTGACCGCCAGCTAAAGCAGCTCTCGAGCCAACCGGCTGTCGACAGCGAGCTGGCGAAGATGAAGGCTGAACTGGGATCTGGTGCCCCCCCATCCGGTGCCCCCGATGCTCCCCAGATCTCCGCCCCTGACGCTGAGGCGGCCCAGTCGCAGCCGAGCGAGGGCGGCGAGGGATGATCGTCCGGATCTCGGGAGAGGGCCAGTACCGGCTCTCAGACAGCGATGGGGAGCGCCTCAACGAGCTGGAGAACGGCGTCGTCGCGATCGTGGAAGGTGCCAACGAGGACGGCTTCACCGATGCGTTCGAGGCGCTGCTGGACTACGTGCGCACCCAGGGCACACCGCTCGACGACGACGATCTCGATGCCTCCGATGTGATCCTGCCGCCGTCTGATCTCAGCTTCGCTGAGGCCGGGGAGGAATTCACCGGCGAGGGGCTGATTCCGGACTGAAGGACTGAGCGCTGCTGACGGTCGTGGATCACAGTGTCCACGGCCGTCAGATTGGGATTCCCCACAATGGGAACCAACGCTCCAGTTCCGGCTCGATCGGTAGTTCTGAGGCCATCTGCGCCTTGAGCTGCAGCTCGCGCTCGGTGGAGCGTTCGCCGGGGTGATCGGCGTCGCCGGTGCTGTTGGCGAGCGGAACGAACGGGTACCAGTAGCCGCGCTTGTAGTTGTAGATGAAGTAGACACGCCGTTTTTGCGCGTCGGTGAACGCGAACACGGCGCACAGCAGCCGCTCGCCGTGGCCGGCTGTCTCGATCGAGCTGGAGACGGCGTTGATGCCGACCGCCAGGTCTTCGACGCTGGGCGCCCCGTCGGGGTTGTTCAGCACCATCCAGCGGTAGCCGTAGCTGTCGTTCTGGCTTGCGACCTTCGTGCCGCTCTCGCCGCCGGTGGCGGTGACCACTTCTTCCATTTCTTTGAGCGTCGATTCGAACTCGCTCGTGGCGAGCGCCTGAAAGACGATCGCGGCCTTGCCCGCGGGGTCGATCTGGTGCTCGGCCTGCAGTGTGATGTAGGCGGTGGAGATCGCGAACAGGCGATCTGGTGCGGGTCCCTGGACGGTGTGACGCCCAGTGAGGATGTCGCGTAGGCCCACAGCTCAGCCGGCGCTCTGGAGCTGTGACTCCAGGCGCTCGAGGGCTGCCAGGCGCTGCTCCAGCGGCGGGTGGTCGGCAAAGATGTTCATCAGCGACTTCTTCGTTCGCGCGGGGAGGATGAAGAATGCGCTCATGCTTTCGGCTTTGCGCAGATCCTGCGTGGGCACGCGCTCCATCGTGCCGCTGATCTTCAACAGCGCCGAGGCGAGCGCGCTGGGTCGGCCGGTGAGCACCGCCGAGCCACGGTCGGCGGCGAACTCGCGGTAACGGGAGAGCGCGCGCAGCAGCATGAAGGAGACCGCGTAAACGATCGCCGACACGAGCAAGATGACCATGATCTCCTCCTCCTCTTCGCGTCCGCGCCCGTAGCCACCGCCGAAACCGCCGAAGAACAGAGCGAACTGGGCGATCATCGCTGCCAGCGCGGCGAAGAAGCTAGCCAGCGTCATCACCATCACGTCGCGATTGATCACATGGGTCAACTCGTGTGCCATCACGCCTTCGAGCTCGGCTGGGGTGAGCAGCTCGAGGATGCCGCGAGTCGCACACACGGTTGTGTTCTTCTTTGATTTACCCATCGCGCAGGCGTTCGGCATCGAGGTCTCGATCACCGCCACTTTCGGCTTGGGCAGGTTGGCCTGAACACACAGGCGTTCGACGATCCCATGCAGCTCGGGCTCCTGTGCCGGAGTGACCTCTTTCACCCCCATCGTGGCTAGCGCGAGCTTGTCCGCGCCTGCGAATTGCGCCACGAGCAGCACCAGCGCGACAACCACGATCAAGCCGGCACCCGCGCCGGCGGCGAACAGCACGCCGATGAACACCACGTACACGAGCCCCAGCAGGAACATCGTCAGCAGCATCCGCGCCTGCAGGCCGGTGTCCTTGCCGAAGTTGGAGCGTCTGGGAGCCATGTAGCCGATTGTCGCAGAAGCAGCTTGCTGTGGCCTAAAGTTCGGCCGCCAGCGATGCGCTCCCCAAGCACCACATGAAGCCGGAAATCGAGCTCCTTGGTATCTCGATCAAGACGTTCGGCGTGATCTTTGCGCTGGGCTTTCTCGCCTGCGGGATGCTCATCGCACGCCGGCTGCGTGAGCTGCGTATGCCTGTCGACTGGTCGTATGAGATTGTGTTCGCGGCGCTGTTGGGCGGGGTGGTGGGCGCACGTGGCTACTACCTGATCCAGAACTACGACGAGGTCAAGCACGACCTCCTCGGGAGTGCGTTTTCCGGCTCGGGGTTGGTTTGGTACGGCGGTGCGATTGGCGGCGCGATCGCGGTGTTCGTCTGGATGCGCTGGCGTGACGCGCTGCAGCTGCGGCTTCTCGACATGTCCGCCACGGCGCTCGCCCTCGGCTATGCGATCGGACGCATCGGCTGCCAGCTCTCTGGCGACGGTGACTATGGGATCCGCTCGAGCCTGCCGTGGGCGATGGGCTACCCGCACGGGACGCTGCCAACGCCACCCGGGGTGCGCGTGCAGCCGACCCCGATCTACGAGACGGTCGCGATGTGCTTGCTCGCATACCTGCTGTGGCATCTGCGCGACCGCGTGCGTCCAGGTGTGGTGTTTGCGTTGTACCTCCTCGGCAGTGGCCTGGAGCGGTTCTTGGTGGAGTTCATCCGCCGCAACAAGGAGGTGCTGGTGGGGCTGACGGGACCGCAGCTGGAGAGCCTTGTGCTGCTGGCGATCGGGTCGCTGTGGCTAGGGCTGCTGGTTCGCGGTCGCGGTCTTGCTGGTTTGCGCGCCGCGACAGCCAGGGGGCCGCACCCCCATCAGGCGAGCTGACGGAGGTGCGGCCACGGTCTGGCTTTGTCCTAGATGTCAGTGGGTGAAGAAATCAACGCCGAGGACGCCCGCCATCACGCCATAGCCGAGCGTGGTGGGGTGGATGTCGGCGTTCGGGCTGGCTGGGTTGAACGTGCCGCCGGGGCACATCGCCGTGAACGCGCAGATGGTCGGTAGGTCGGTAGTTTCTGCTCCGCCGGTGAGGATCGACGGGTTGAACGGCGGCTCGGGGTTGGCAAAGCTCGTGTCCGGCACGCTTGCGGCCACGCTCGCGAGCGCTGTGTTCAGCGCCGCAGTGGTCTTGTCGCCACCGGGCGCGGGTAGCACTGTCGGATACGGGTTGTAGAGCCCGACCAGCACGATCTGAGCTTTGGGAGCAGCGGCGTGCAGCTGCGTGAGGATCGAATAGACGTTCGCGGCGATGTGCCCGAACTCGGCTTCGATTTCTGCCGGGCTGCATGTGAACGTTGCTGGGAAGCCGCATTTGCTGCCCAGGAACTGGAGCACGTCGTTGGCGCCGATGTCGAGCGTGATCGGGCTGACGTTGGGGGTTTCTTTGAGGATCGCCAGGGCGTCAGCGAGCTGCGAGGTGTTGGGGGAGTAGGAGTGATGCAGGAACGCGTATGGGAATGGCGTTCCGGTGGGGCCACCGGCGCAGTACCCGGGGATGCCGGAGCCTTTGATGAACGTTTCGCTGGTCTCTCCGGGGCAGCCGTCGTCGATCAGTTTCAGTTTGGGGTTGACGAGTTTCAAGACCGCGCCGAAGTCGTTTACATAGCCTTCGTCGAACGTTTCCGGTTCTACGTAGCCTTTGCTTTCCAGCTCGCTTTTGAACTGGGCTGCGTGGTAGCCGTAGGCGAGCGAGTCGCCAAGCGCCAGATAAGTGTTTCCAACCGTGGCGGCGCCTGCGCTTGCGGTGAACGCAAGCACGCCAAGCGCCGCAAGACAGCACACCAGCAGGCGTGTGTGCGCTCGCTGAAAGACAGACATAGACCCTCCTCAGGGTTAGAAGGTGTGCCTGGGCGTGGCTGTCCAACCGCCTCGTCCCGGGCGGGAGCGTCTAGCGTAGCCAGACGATTGGGTTCCGGCAAGTCGACGATTTTCTGTGAGGCGGCGTATTCGCGAGCAGCTCGGTGAGCAATCCCTGCCGTGGCACATGCCCGGCGAGCTGTGCTCCGGGCTGCTCGCGGATCAGGGTCGCACGGCTCGTTGCAGCAGCTAAACAGCCCCGTCACGTGGTTTTCCCGCCAGCAAGCGATAATCAGCGGCCATGGTCACCGGGACTGATCTGTCTGCAGTGTTTCCCCTGGGCAGCCGCGTCAACGAGCGCGGCCGGCTCGAGGTGGGCGGCTGCGACACGATCGAGCTGGCGCGCGAGTTTGGCACGCCGGCTTACGTGGTCGCGGAGGACGATCTGCGCTCACGCGCGCGAGCGTTCATGCAGGCCGGCCGCGATGCGGGTCACGACGACTTCCAGGTCGTGTTCGCGTCAAAGGCGTTTCCTTGCACGGCCGTGTTGTCGCTGTTCGCGGATGAGGGGCTGTGGTGCGACGTGGCTTCGGGCGGCGAGCTCCACCTCGCACTGCAAGCCGGCTTTCGCCCCGAGCGGATCGTCGTCCATGGCAATGCTAAGTCCGAGGCGGAGCTGCGCATGGCGCTGCGCCATCGTGTTGGCGTGATCGTGGTCGACAACTTCGACGAGATCGACCGCCTCGAGCGGCTGGTAGCCGAGGGTGAGCTTGCCGATCGCGGTGAGGGCCAGCCGGTGCTTGTGCGTGTGACCCCGGATGTCAAGGGAGAGACACACGAGAAGATCTCCACCGGCCAGGCAAACTCGAAGTTCGGGTTTGGGATGGGCGAGGCACAGCAGGCAATCGCGCGGCTGCGCGAGGTAGCGGGGCTGTCGCTGTCTGGCGTGCACGCGCACATCGGCTCACAGCTGCTGGGCCTAGAGCCCTTTCGCCGCGAGGTTGCCGAGCTAGCGAGGCTGGGTGAGCCGGTGGGCGGGTTTTCGGTCTATGACCTGGGGGGTGGGCTCGGGGTGCAGTACACCGAGGATCAACCCGCGCCACCGTCGATCGAGGCGTACGTGACGGCGCTCGTAGACGCTGCGCACGCCAATGGCATCGGCACTGAGACGCGCCTGTTGATCGAGCCGGGTCGCGCGCTTTGCGCGAACGCCGGGGTGACGCTGTACACGGTTGAGAGCGTCAAGCAGAACGTCTCGCGCTGGGTGGCTGTGGACGGGGGCATGTCCGACAACATGCGTCCGATGCTCTATGGCGCAACCTATGAGGCCCACGTGGCTGACCGTCTGGACGGCGCGAGCGAGTGCGTGCTCGCAGGCAAGCACTGCGAGTCCGGCGATGTGATCCTGCGCGACGCGCTACTGGCCGACCCGAAGCCGGGCGATGTAATCGTGACGCCCGCCACCGGCGCGTATGGCTATGCGATGGGCAACAACTACAACGGCGTACCGCGTGCGCCGGTGATCTTCTGCAAAGACGGCGATGCGCGCGTAGTGGTCAGGCGCGAGCGCTACGAGGACCTGACCGCACGCGATGTCCGCTAGCGCTGAGGCCGTCGGCGGCGGCGATGGGCAGGGGGGAGGTAGGGGCAGGGGGCCATTTCGTGTCGGCCTCTTGGGCCACGGCACTGTTGGTGGCGCGTTTGCCGTCCTGCTTGAGGAACGCGCGGATGAGATTGAGCGCTTCAACGGCCGCAGGCCCGTCGTCAGCGGCATCCTCACTCGCTCGCAAGGCAACTTTGAGGAGATCATGGCGGGCGCCGATCTGCTGGTCGAGGTGATGGGCGGGATTGAGCCCGCCCGCGAACACCTGCTCACGGCGATGCGCGCGGGCATGGACGTAGTCACCGCCAACAAGCAACTGCTCTCC
>DATBYJ010000270.1:0-23105 GCA_036513795.1 Solirubrobacteraceae bacterium
GGGCTTGGCTTTGGCCATGTAGCCAAGCTCGGTGGTGCAGACAGGGGTGAAGTCCTTTGGGTGGGAGAACAGCACAGCCCACGAGTCACCGATCCAGTCATGGAATTTGATGTGGCCCTCGGTGGTGTCGGCCTCGAAGTCGGGAGCTTCCGCGCCAAGTTGCAGCGTCATTATGTGGTTCCTTTCTCGACGGTGGTTGCCGTCGCGAGAATCGGAGAGGCAAACAGCCCTGAATCCTGATCGGCTTTACGGTAATTACCTACCAGGATAGCGTGCTGCGCATATGCACCTGGGCGCCTTGCGCAGATCCGACGTGCCGCGGCCACATGCCGCCGAGCATCATCAGCAGCGAAGACAACAGCGCGAGCCACGGGCCTGCGAGCAGCGAGACAACGACGGTTTCGCCGCCCAGTGAGGGCGGATCGAGGATGCGGTAGAGCGCGCAGGCTGCAGCGAGCGCTCCCAGCAAGGCCACTGAGCCGCCCGCCCCACCGGGGATGGGACCGCTGGTGCGCAACAGGGGCAGCATCGCATCGAGCATCGCCAGCCCCACGAGCACGAGCAGGAACGCCTGCATGACAGGAAGCGCATGGTGGGAACTGATGATCGCCAGCGACCGCGGCGCGGCAGAGCTAACGCTCCCGTGCACAAGCTCGCTAACCCGATACCACGGCACGAACGCAGCAAACGCGAGGGCGACTGCGCCAAGTGCGGACATCGATAGGCCATATCGGGAACGATCGCCAGCCATGATGCTCGCAACATCGGTGACAAACTATGTTGGCTTGACTGAGGTGGAGGATCATGCACGGATGAGCAGCGAGTGCACACAGTCACTAGCGTCCGCGAGCCAGCGCAGATGGGCGTCCGGATCGGAATCCAGGAACGCCATAGGAATCTCATTGCGCTTGGCGAGCGCGCGTGCGATCGCTTCGCCCTCCCCCAGCAGCTCCGGCGAAGCCCCACGCGCCTCGTAGACGATTCCCCTGACGGTGGTGTCGATGGCCTGGGTGAAGAAGAACTCAAGGCGCGAAGTGTGAAGCGCCTGCAACTCCTCAGCCGGGCCGACGGCCGAGCCGAGCAGCCAGCAGAGAATGGTCACATTGTCCAACGCGCCACGCAGTGTGGCGAGCCTGTTGGGCGTGCCAATCCAGCACTCGGCGCCGACCGCCTCGATCGCTTCGCGCCCCTCCTCGCCACGAGTGGTTATGCGCACTGCATATCCCTCGTCCACCAGCGCCGTGGCCAGCTGTCTACCCCGGCAGCCTCCTGCCACGATCAAGATCCGCGCCACGGCGCGTGATCTTACGCACCCGCTCGACTACCATCCGCTGCCGGTCATGCCCGAGCCCACCCCAACCTCCCCGCTGACGCCTGACGTGGTGACGATGGAGAAGATCGTCGCGCTGTGTAAGCGCCGCGGCTTCGTGTTCCCGTCGTCGGAGATCTACGGCGGCGTCGGCTCGACGTATGACTTCGGCCACTACGGCGTGCTGCTGAAGACGAACGTGAAGAACGAGTGGTGGCGGGCGATGCTCCAGGAACGCGATGACATCGTGGCGATCGACTCGGCGATCTTGCAGCACCCGAGAGTGTGGGAGGCCTCCGGCCACCTGGCTGGGTTCACCGACCCGCTGGTGGACTGCAAGACGTGCGGCCAGCGTTTCCGCGCGGACCACCTGCAGGAGCTTGCATGCGGACGCAAACCGTCGAAGCATCCGGGCGAAACGGACGAGTGCGACCTGACGGACGCACGCGACTTCAACCTGATGTTCGAAACGACGATCGGCCCGGTGAAGGAGTCCGGCGCGACCGCGTACCTGCGCCCGGAGACGGCACAGGGCATCTTCATCAACTTCAAGAACGTGCTGCAGTTCTCGCGCAAGAAACCGCCGTTTGGGATCGCGCAGGTGGGCAAGCCCTTCCGCAACGAGATTACCCCGGGCAACTTCATCTTCCGCACCAGGGAGTTTGAGCAGATGGAGATGGAGTTCTTCGTGCCGCCAACGGAGGCGCAGCAGTGGTTCGAGCACTGGCTGTCAGAGCGCGAGCGCTGGTACACCGAGCTGGGCATCCGCCCCGACCATTTGCGCCTGCGAGCCCACGACACGGATGAGCTTTCCCACTACTCCTCGGGCACAAGCGACGTGGAATACCTCTTCCCCATCGGCTGGTCGGAGCTCGAGGGGATCGCCAACCGCGGCAACTTCGACCTGACCCAGCATGCTGAGCACTCGGGCGAGAAGCTCGAGTACTTCGACCAGGCAAGCGGCGAGCACTATGTGCCGCATGTGATCGAGCCAGCAGCGGGAGCAGATCGCGCGACGCTGGCGTTCCTGGTTGACGCCTACGACGAGGAACTGGTCGAGCGCGAGGGCACGGGTGAGGGCGAGATGCGCACGGTGCTGCGCCTGCACCCGCGTCTGGCGCCGGTGAAGGTGGCGGTGCTGCCGCTCGTGGGTAAGGACGGACAGCCGGAGCTAGCGCGCGAGGTGCACGGCGCGCTGCGCTCGCGAGTGCAGGCGGAGTACGACTTGGGCGGGGCGATCGGCAAGCGCTATCGCCGCCAGGACGAAATCGGAACCCCGTTCTGCATTACGATCGACCATATGAGTCTCGAGGACCAAACTGTCACATTGCGCGATCGTGACTCGTTGAGCCAAGAGCGACTGCCGATCGACGGCATCGCCGAGGAGATCGAACGACGCATCCACGCGCCGTGGAGCACCCCCAAGCTGACTACCGAATAGGAGCAGGATGGACTTCGACCTGACCGACGAGCAGCGCCTGATCAAGCAGACGGCGCGCGAGTTCACCGACAAAGAGATCGTGCTGCAGTCGCGCGAAAACGCCCGCAACCATCACTTCGACCTGGAGATGGTCAAGAAGGTCGCCGACCAGGGCTACCTTGGCGCGATCGTCCCCCAGGAGTACGGCGGGGCGGGGTTGGACTACTTCAGCTATGGCCTGGTGGTGGAGGAGATCGGTCGCGGCGACTCCTCAGTGCGCACGGTGATCTCGGTGCAGACGTCGTTGGTGTGCTCGGGGATCGTGAAGTTCGGCACGGAGGAGCAGAAGCGCAAGTACCTGCCGAAGCTGTGCTCGGGCGAGTGGCTGGGATGCTTCGGCCTGACCGAGCCGGACACAGGTTCAGATGCAGCCAACCAGAAGACGCGGGCGAAGAAGACGGATGGCGGCTGGGTACTGAACGGCGCGAAGATGTGGATCTCGATGGCCAACTACGCGAAGGTGGCTTTGATCTTCGCCCAGACCGACCCGGCCCTCGGCCACAAGGGCGTGGCGTGCTTCATCGTGGACACCGACCAGCCGGGCTACTCGGCGCAGACGATCGAGCACAAGATGGGGCTGCACGCCTCGGACACCGGCTCGATCTCGCTGGAAGACGTTGAGGTGGCAGACGAGGACATGCTGGGAGGGGTCGGGGATGGCTTTAAAATCGCGATGTCCAACCTCGACTCGGGCCGCTATTCGGTGGCGTCGGGCTGCGTCGGCATCTGCCAGGGCTGCGTGGATGAGTCGGTGAAGTACGCGAAGGAGCGCGAGCAGTTCGGCAAACCGATCGCGAGCTTCCAGCTCGTGCAGGCGATGATCGCGGACATGGTGGTAAAGACGGAGGCCTCGCGCCTGTTGGTGTGGCGGGCGGGCTTTCTCAAGGACAAGGGCCGCCCGAACACACTTGAGACCTCGATCGCGAAGCTGCACGCCACGGAGGCGTCGCTCGAGTGCGCGAACATGGCGATCCAAGTGCACGGCGGCGCGGGCTACGTCGACGACCACCCGGTCGAGCGCTACTTCCGCGATGCGCGCGTGACGACGATCTACGAGGGCACCTCACAGATCCAGAAACTGATCATCGGACGTGGCGTGACGGGGATCAACGCGCTCGTTCCCTCCTGAGCCCCGGCGGAGATCGAAGCGAGTGTCCGCCCAGGAGCACCTACAGCAGGATGATGAGGCCGGCTCCGCCGGCGGGGTGGGTGGGCCGGCGTCCGTCATCGGCGTGTTGGGAGCAGGGACGATGGGCAACGGCATCGCCCAACTGGCAGCGCGCTCGGGTGCGCGCACGCTGCTCTACGACCCCTTCCCGGAGGCGCTGCAGAAGGGCGTGGAGAACGCGCGGCGCGGCCTGGCAAAGGAAGCGGAGAAGGGCAAGCTGGGCGACGAGCAGGCAAAGCTTGCGGCGACCCACCTGCAGCCAGTGGACGACATGGCGGCGCTGGCCGACTGCGAGCTGGTAATCGAGGCGGCGCCCGAGCGCCTGGAGCTCAAGCACGAGATGTACGGGAAGCTGTCTGAGATCGTCAGCGAGCGGTGCGTGATCGCCACGAACACCTCCTCGCTACTCGTCACGGCGATCGCGACCGGAGCGACTCACCCCGAGCGCGTGGTGGGCATGCACTTCTTCAACCCCGCGCCGCTGATGCGCCTGTTGGAGGTAGTGGCCGGTGTGGAGTCCTCTGCTGAGGCGCTTGCTATCGCGCAAGCAACAGGCAAAGCGATGGGCAAGACGGTGATCGTGGCGAAGGACGGCCCAGGGTTCATCGTCAACCGCTGCAACCGCCCGTTCGGCCTGGAGGCGCTGCGCCTGCTGCAGGAGCAGATGGCGGATCTCGAGACGATCGACCGCATCTGCCGCATGGAGGGCGGCTTTCGCATGGGTCCGTTCGAGCTGATGGATCTAGTGGGCGTGGACACGGGTTTTGAGATCTCAAAGAGCTTCTACGAGCAGAGCTTTGGCGAGCCACGCTGGCGACCGTCGATGATCGCGGCGCGTTATGTCGCGGCCGGGCTATATGGACGCAAGAGCGGGCGCGGCTATTACGACTACTCGGAGGTCTCGAGCGCTCACCGCGCCCCTGACCCCGATCGGCTCGAGCCGGGTCCGCCCGGCCACGATGGCGAGGGCGTGGTCGTGATCGCGGGCGAGAGTGTGCTGGCCGAGGAGCTGCGGGTGGCGGCGGACGCGGCCGGCTATGAGGTGCGCTCGCCGCATGCGCCCAAGAGCGGTGTGCTGCCGTCGCTCGTGCTCGATTGCGAGGCAAGCCCCAGCCGCGCCAATGGCTCGGGAGCTCCTGACGGCCAGCCTGACCGTCGCGGTCTGTCGCACCCGCAAGGCGGCGCACGGGTGTTGCTCTGTGCGCAGGGGTCTTTGAGCGCGCTGGATCCGGGCGGTAGCGCCGTGGGCTTCTACGTGGTGGGCCCGCTGGAGCACGCGAGCCTGGTGGAGTTGACCCGCAGCGAGAGCTCCTCGCCGGTGGCGGCGGCCCGCGCCGAGCGCTTCTTTACTGCGCTGGGAAAGCACGTCGTGTGGGTTGGCGATGCGCCGGGCCTGGTACTCGGGAGAATCGTCTGTCAGCTGATCAACGAGTCTGCGTTCGCCCTGGGAGAAGGCGTAGGCGAGGCTCGCGACATCGACACGGGGATGGTGCTCGGGTTGAGCCATCCACGCGGTCCACTCGAGTGGGCCGATGCGATTGGCCTCGATCACGTGCTCACGGTGCTGGGCGCGCTCTGCGATGAGTATCGCGAGGAGCGCTACCGTCCAGCACCGGAATTGCGCCGGATGGTGGCGGCGGGACGACTGGGACGCGAGACAGGATCTGGATTCTTTGACTACGAGGATTGAGACCGTCCCCGTGACGGTTAGCGACGCGGTCCCACGCCGGTTCACCGCGGGAGACGGCCTGCGTGCGCTCGCGGCGATGTTCGTGCTCGTCTTCCACGCGGGTATCGCCACGCTGATCTGGAGCTTGGGCAAAGGCTCGGTGAGCGGCGAAGGCACGACCGCTCAGTTCAAGCCGATCTTCGGTGTGCTGGCCCCTGAGTTCGTGAACATGCGCGCCGGGATCTACATCTTCTTTGCGCTGTCTGGATATCTGCTGACGCGCACCTTCCTGGCCACATACACGCTGGGCACGCCGCTACCGTCGATCTCGCGCTACTTCCGTAACCGCGCACTACGGATCATCCCGGCTTTCTGGGTGGTGACCACGATCTACGTGCTCTGGGATCGCGGCGAAGGCGGCCTTTTGGGTCTGCTGACGGTTTATGGGTTCGCGCAGAACTACCACCCGACGACTGCCATCAACGTGATGGGCCAAGCGTGGACGCTGGACTTGGAGGTGGCGTTCTACATCCTGATCCCAATCGCTGCGGTGGCGTTCGTGGCAACGAAGCGACGCTTTGGCAACACTCCTCATCAGCGCCTGGCGATCGTGCTGAGCGCACTCGCGGTGGCGTATGTGGTGAGCCTCTACCTCAAGCATCTTGCGGGCAACCCGTTGGCGCTCACATACAACATCGCCGAGTACCTGTTCGCGTTCATCCCTGGGGTGGCGTTGGCGGCGGTGGAGCCGTTCGTTGCGCCGAGGCTGCGCGGCACGCACGCGGGCCGGATGTGGGCGTGGGGTGCGTTGGCATTGTGCGTGGCGCTGCTGGGCATATTCGTATCGCTGCCGTTTTACGACTACGGTGTGCGGGAGATCCTGGTGACGCTTGGCTGTGGAGCGCTACTGGCAGCGACGCTGCTGCTGCAGTGGACGACAGGTGGCTGCTGGCGTGTGCTGGACAACCGCGTAATGCACTGGCTCGGAGAGCGCTCCTACGGCATCTACCTGATCCACCTGGGACTGATGACGCACGTGCTCGCGCGCTTTGGCCATAGTCACGGCGTGAAGACCACCTTCGCCTTGTTGCTCGTGGGCGCGACTGCAGCCACGCTGATCGCCTCCGACCTGCTGTGGCGCTTCGTTGAGCGACCGGCGCTGCACAGGCGCCTGCCTTGGCGTCAGGCAGAGTTCAGGCGCACCGCGCCAGCCGAGAGCTAGGCAGGCGACTGCGCGTCGCCCACCGGCTGCCACTGCGCTTCAGCTGGGTCGCCCAGTGGCATGCCCTCCGGGACCGGAATGCCGGGGGTGTCGCGCAGATACCACTCGGCATCGAGCGCCGCGGCACAGCCGGAGCCAGCGGCAGTGATCGCCTGGCGGTAGGTATGGTCGACTAGGTCGCCCGCGGCGAACACGCCGGAGAGCTTTGTGCGAGTCGACTTGCCCTCGGTGACGACGTAGCCGTTCTCGTCGACGTCCACCTGCCCGCGCACGAGCTCTGACTGCGGCTCGTGGCCGACCGCGATGAAAACCCCCGAGACGGGTAGCTCGCGCTCCTCGCCGGTCTCCGTGTTGGTCAGCGTGGCGTGGCCGAGCGCGCCATGCTCGCCGGCGACGAACTCCTTGACGGTGTACGGCGTGACGAACTCGATGTTCGGCTGCGCACGCGCCCGCTCGAGCATGATCTTGGAGGCGCGGAACTCATTGCGTCGATGCACGACGGCCACCTTGGCGGCGAACTTCGACAGGAAGATCGCCTCCTCCATCGCCGAGTCGCCGCCACCAACGATGATCGTCTGGGCATCGCGGAAGAATGCCGCGTCGCAGGTGGCGCAATAGCTGACACCCCGCCCGGAGAGCTCATCCTCGCCGACCACGCCGAGCTTCTTGTGCTCGGCGCCCATCGCCAGCACAACGGTGCGCGCCTGATATTCAGTGTCTCCCACCCACACACGGTGGATGCCGCCGGGCTCGTTCGCGAGCTCAACGCGATCTGCCTGCTCAGTCAAGAGGCGCGCCCCAAAGCGCTCAGCCTGGTCACGGAACTTCTGCATCATCTCCGGGCCCATCACGCCCTCGGGGAAGCCAGGGTAGTTCTCCACGTCGGTCGTTTGCTGCAACAGGCCGCCCCAAGCGAAGCCCTCAATCACGAGCGGATGCAAGTTGGCACGTGCCGTATATAGGCCTGCGGTATAGCCGGCCGGCCCGCTGCCGACGATGATCACGTTCTCCACCTTCGATGACGATGCGACGTCGCTCATCTCTTCTCCTGATCTGACCCCTGAGTCCCGACCCAAGGGCACTTTACTTTGTAAAGTATAGCAATTCAGCTTGCTTCCGTGACGGATCTGTCGCCGTCAGCAAGCACATCTACCCTACGAGCTCTAAAGCGCCCTCACCGGCTCAGGGGCTCCCGCGAGCGCGCCTGCGACAGCTTTGGCCGGCGGCTCATCTTGCCAGCGCGCCACGGTGCGACGCAACTGGAAGTACGCCACCACCCCCGGCAGGGTAGGTAGCCAAAAGGAGATTGCGCGGTAGGAGAGGACCGCCACAACGGCCAGATCGAGTTGCACGCCAAACGCGGCCAACGCGCCAATCATTCCGCCCTCGACACCCCCAAGGCCACCAGGCAGCGGCAGCACGTTGCCAAGCGTTCCCACGAAATAGGCCATCCAGATGACGGTGAACGGCGGCGCGGAGCCGAACGCGTGGAACATCGCCCAGAGAACCGACAGATCAAAGCCCCACCAGGCGAGCGCCCCTAGCAGGCCGGGGTCGCGGCCGCGGATCAAATCGATGGCGGTGCGCACGCCGCTGGCGGCAAGCGCCGGGATGGTCACCGCACGGGCCACCCAATGGGCGGCGCGCCCGGAGCCGCTGGCCCACCTGTGCAGACGGCGCTCGAGGTCGCCCGGCAACAGCGCGATCGCACCAGCCGCGGCGAACAGGACGGCGGCCACGATCGCAGGGATGATCGTGATCGCAAACGATCCGCCCCCGGGAAACAGCCCGGTGCCGAGGCCAATGCCGTCGAATAGCAGCGAGCCCGCGTAGACCACGTACAGCAGCACCATGAACGCAACCATCCGGCAGGCGACCAGCCGCGGCTCCATGCCAGAGCGCCGCAGCGCCCAGGCAGTAAGCGCTACACCGCCTGCACCGGCGGCGGCGAACAGCCGCGTGGCGACAAGGCCGGCCATGGTGATCTCATAGCTCTCGAGCCAACCGACCCGCGCCTGCCCACGCGCCAGCACCGAGCGGAACAAGAAGACGTAGCCGGCGAACGACAGCACCTCGAGCGCCACGCCAAACGCCAACCACCAGCTGTCGCCACCCTCGATCCGGTCGAGCGTCTTGCCCACACCGGCGAGATTGGGCAGCACGAAGTACAGGAAGCCAACGCCGGAGAGGATGAACACCGCGAACGCGACGATCTGCCGTCGCGTGAGGATCACACGCGGCATTTCCTCCGCTTGGGTGGAGCGCCTCCCGGCGCCGTCAAGCTCATGCATCTCTCGCTCCCCCCCTGTCTGGCGCTCCTCGCCCCTCCTCATCTCGCTGGTGCTCACCTCCTCCTCAACCCGCCTCGTGGGCCAGCTCCTCGAGCCTTGACACCGCGCGCCCCACACCTCCGATGAGCGGGCCCGCGCGCGGCCCCCACCGCCTGACCGCGGCAGTCAACGCCGCTCCCCCAATCAAATCGACTACATAGTGCTCGCCCAGGTACACCAATGCCAGACCGAGCGTTGCCGCATAACCCACCCCGAGTGCGCCCGCAACCGGCCCCACCTCAGCAAGGAGGAGCGCTGCCATCACGGATGTGGCGAAGTGCAAAGAGGGCATCGCGGCCAGTGGATTACCTCCAAACACACTGTAGAGCGAGCCCCAGCGGTCTCCCCAGAACACCTCCCCGTACTCGACCATCATGCGTCGCACGGCAGGCTCGGAGCCACCTTGCTCGTGGTCCATCGCAGCCGCATACCACGGTGGCGCCGTGGGCAACAGCCAATAGAAGCTGGCGCCGATGTCGAACACCGCATAGGTGAACACGGCCGCACGCGGGAAGCTCGACGGCCGGCGCACGAGGATGTACAGTAGCGAGCCGTGGGGAATCAGAAACCAGCTCCAGTGCGCCCACACCAGTAGGCGATCGAGTGCCGTCCAGTCGGCGGCGCTAGCGCCGCCGCCGGCCAGCGAGCGCTGGAGGCGCACGGTCGGTAGCTCCCTCACACCAAAGATGCGGTCGACGGTGATCGGGTAGGCGACATGGACGCGCCCTGCCTGGGCGTCGGGATCGTCGTGAGGCGCCTTATAAGCCGCCAGATAGGCCCACATCTGCAGGGTGCACACGGCGATGTCGCGCCCGCGCGAGGGGCGCATGGCCACGGCCAGCCCCACGGGCGCACCGAACGCAACGCTCTGGAGGAAGAGCGGCGGAGCGCTGACACGCTTACGCACAAGCGGCGCAGCGACTCCCGCCACCACCATCCCCCAGGCGGTTGCTCTGATCGCCTTCGACAGCCGCACTGGGCGATGAGTATATGTCTGGTGCCGGGCCGCTACTCGGAGATCCTGGCTGCGGCAGCAGCGTCGACGAGCGCGCCGACGACGGAGCTCGTGGTGTCGGCCTCAGGGTGCCATTGCACGCCGAGCACGAACTGACGATCGGATAGCCCGCCCGCCCACTCGATCGCCTCGGGCAGCTCATCGAGGGCGGAGATGCCGCTGACCACGAGCCCCTCCCCCAGCCGATCGACACCTTGGTGGTGGTGCGAGCGCGTCGAGTGCACGAGCTCCCTCGCAGCGGTGGCGGCGAGCGAGCCCGCTGTGAGCACGACGTCATGCTCAGCCCCGTCGAAGGATCCAGGTACGCGTCGGTGCTCATGGTGGCCAAGGCGCTCGGGCAGGTGCTGCAGGAGCGTGCCACCACGGGCGACGTTGATCAGCTGCATGCCACGGCAGATGCCAAGCAGCGGCAGGTCGCGCTCGATTGCAGCTCGCGCAAGCGCGATCTCAAACGCATCGCGCTCAGGCACCGTGCCCACCGTCTCCGGATGCGCGGGCTGGCCGTAGCAGGCGGGGTCGATGTCGGCGCCGCCGGCGAGGATCAGCCCGTCGAGTAGCGCCAATGCCTGATCGGGGTCCTCGACGAGCTCGGCGTCGGGTGGCAGCATTGCCACCAGGCCACCCGCCCGCTGCACGGCCCCGATGTAGCCGAGCGGCAACAGCGCCGCCGGCTGATCCCAGACGCTCCACTTGGCCCGCTCGATTGCGGTGCAGATGCCGATCACGGGACGTCTCATCCCTCACACCATAGGATCACCGCGAGATCTAGCCAAGGGAGAGCGATGAGCGAGCAGAGCATCCAGCTCGAGACGGTGAACATAACGGTGGCAGACGCGACCGCCACGATCGAGCTGAACCGACCGCACGCGCTGAACGCGTGGAACGTGCAGCTCGGCGTGGACCTGCTCGCCGCGCTACGCCAAACTGCCGCGGATGACGCTGTCCGCGCGGTGCTGATCACGGGCGCCGGCCGCGCCTTCTCATCTGGTGCCGATCTCAAGGACGTGAGCGGCGGCGAGCTCACGCCGGAGGGACGCCCGCATGTGTACAAGGTCCTGACCGAGCGCTACCACCCGATCATGCACGCGATCCGCGAGGTGCCAAAGCCCGTTATCGCAGCGGTCAACGGACCGGCTGTGGGCATCGGCTGCTCGCTGGCGCTGTGCTGCGATTTGATCGTGGCCGCCGAGAGCGCGTACTTCCTACTCGCGTTCGTCAATATCGGCCTGGTGCCTGACGGCGGCTCGTCGCTGTTCGTGCCCAGCCGCGTGGGCATGGCGCGCGCCAGTGAGCTGGCGATGTTGGGCGAGCGTCTGCCGGCTGCGAAGGCGCTCGAGTGGGGACTCATCAACCGCGTGAGCACCGACGAGAGCCTCGCGGCGGAGGCGCTATCGCTGGCGGCGCGGATGGCAAGCGGGCCCACTCGCTCCTACGCTGGCACCAAGCGCCAGCTCAATAATTGGCTGTATCCGCGTATGGCCGAGCAGCTCGAGCTGGAGGCTCAAATCCAACAGGAGATGGCTGACAGCGCCGATTTCGTTGAGGGTGCGATGGCATTCGTGCAGAAGCGTGCGGCCCATTTCAAAGGGGCCTGAGAGGCGCTCAAAAGCCTCGTGGCAAATGTCATCAAGCGCGTCCCGTCCGGGCGTGAATAGAATCCCCCCGCCTTGAACCACATGCTCCCCTCAATCCTCGCCTTCTTCACCCCCGAGTCGGGCGGCTCGCCGAACGCGAACCAGATCGACACGCTCTACAAGATCACGCTCGTGATCGCGCTGCTGATCTTCTTCGCGGTCGAGGGCGGCCTCGCCTACGCGCTGATCAAGTTCCGCAAGCGCAAGGGCGCGGTGGCAGCCCAGATCCACGGCAACACGCGCCTGGAGATCGGCTGGACGGCAGCCGCCGCGGTGATCCTCGTGGCCCTGGCGATCCTGACCTTCTCGAAGCTCTCCTCAATCCAGAACCCGCCCAACTCGGGAGCGGACGGCGCGTCGTTGAGCCAGCTGGGCGAACAGAACAACCTGCTGTACGCGAGCACCAACCGCAGGCTCCCGCCAAACGGCAAAGCCTTGGACATCAACGTGATCGGCCGGCAATACATCTGGCAGTTCGTGTACCCAGGGGCAAGCGAACCGGACGGCTTGGGCGCGCCTTATTCGTATGAGGAAATGGTCGTGCCGACGAACACCACCGTGAGCTTGGACCTCGTCTCCGAGGATGTCGTGCACTCGTGGTGGATCCCGGAACTGGGGGGCAAGTTCCAGGTGGTGCCGGGCTACCACAACTACACGTGGTTCAAGATCTCAAAGCCAGGCATCTACCGTGGGCAGTGCGCTTTCCTATGCGGCCGCGGACACGCGCGCATGATCGCCACCGTCAAGGCGGTGCCGCCAGCCCAGTTCGAAGCGTGGCTGGCGCACCAGAAGGAAGCGATCTCCGAAGCGAACGC
Source organism: Solirubrobacteraceae bacterium (assembly GCA_036513795.1). GTDB lineage: Bacteria > Actinomycetota > Thermoleophilia > Solirubrobacterales > Solirubrobacteraceae > Palsa-744. The sequence continues at coordinate 12,643 of DATBYJ010000270.1, forward strand.
AGAAGCGGCCAAGGCACGCAAAAAACTCGAATCGCAGTCCGGCCCAGAACAGGTCGAGAACCCCTAGGAAGATCGAGGAGACCAAGCAGAACCTATGGCCACCTACGCAGCCCCCATCCCGCAGGTTCACGCCCATCACGTGGAGCACGAGGCGACCGGCTGGACGAGCTGGCTGACGACCACCGACCACAAGAAGATCGGGATCATGTACATGGTCCTGACGTTCATGTTCTTCTGTCTCGGCGGCGTCGAGGCGCTGATGATCCGTCTGCAGTTGGGGGCTCCGAACAACACGCTGGTCACCCCCGATACCTACAACCAGCTGTTCACGATGCACGGGACGACGATGATCTTCCTGTTCGTGGTGCCGATGATGGCGGGCCTGGGTAACTACTTCCTGCCGCTGATGATCGGCGCGCGCGACATGGCCTACCCGCGCCTGAACGCACTGTCCTTTTGGCTGCTACTCGCCGGAGGGCTGGTCTTCTACGCGTCGATCTTCTGGAGCCCGCCGGAAGCCGGCTGGACCAGCTACCCGCCGCTGTCGAGTGCGCTCTACTCCCCCTCGGGCGGCCAGGACGCATGGATCTACCTGATCCACCTCACGGGTATCTCCTCGCTCGTCGGCGCGATCAACTTCTACGCGACGATCGCCAACATGCGCGCCCGCGGCATGAGCTGGGGACGGCTGCCGCTGTTCGTGTGGGCGATGCTCACGTACTCGGTGCTGTTGATCTTCGCGCTGCCTGTGATCGCGGCGGCAGTGACGATGCTGCTGACAGATCGGCACTTCGGCACACACTGGTTTGACCAGGCCGAGGGCGGCTCGCCACTTCTTTGGCAGAACCTGTTCTGGTTCTTCGGGCACCCGGAGGTCTACATCATGGTGCTGCCCGGTTTCGGCATCGTCTCGGAGATCCTGCCGGTGTTCGCGCGCAAGCCGATCTTCGGCTATAAGGCGATCGCGGCCTCGACCGTGGCGATCGCGTTCCTCGGCTTCTTGACCTGGGCACACCACATGTTCACGACGCCGATACCCGAGGCGATCCTCGTGTTCGTGATGCTCAGCTCGTTCTTGATCGCGATCCCGACGGGCGTGAAGATGCTCAACTGGATCGCCACGCTGTGGCGCGGGACGATCGAATTCAAGACGCCGCTGTTGTTCTGCGTGGGCTTCCTCGCGCTGTTCTTGATCGGCGGCATCTCGGGCGTGTTCCTGGCGATCTTCCCCGTCGACTGGCAGCTCAACGAAACGTACTTCGTGGTCGCGCACATCCACTTCGTGCTCGTCGGCGGCGCGGTCTTCCCAATCTTTGCGGCGATCTACTACTGGTTCCCGAAGATCACCGGGCGCATGCTCGGTGAAGGTCTCGGCAAACTAAGCTTCTGGCTGATGTTCTGGGGAGTGCTGGTCACGTTCCTGATCCAGCACGTGATCGGGATGGACGGGATGCCGCGAAGAGTGTATGAGTACGACAACGTGGGCAATCTCGCGCTGTACAACCAGATCTCAACCGTCGGCTCGTTCATCCTCGCGGCCGGCGTGATCGCCACGATCGTCAACGTTTGGCGCAGCCTCAAAGTCGGCGCGATCGCGGGTCCTGACCCGTGGAAGGCGAATACGCTGGAGTGGTTCACAGCCTCCCCACCGCCGGTCAACAATTTCGACGTAGTGCCACTGGTGCGCTCGGGCGAACCGATGAAGGACATCCGTCGTGAGATCGAGCGCCGCAACGCAAACGCGCCCGGCACGGCCACAGTCCCGGCGGGGACCACGCAGGTCGGCGTGTAGCCCATGAGCCTCGCGCCGCCCACGCGCGCAGCCGCACCCGCCATCGAGCCGCCGGTCCTTACGCTCGAGCCCAACAGCCGCTCATCCCGCTTCCTGGCACTGCTCAGCGACTATGCCGAGCTGACCAAGCCCAAGGTCCAGTCGCTGCTGCTGCTGACGACGATCGCCACGATGTACATCGCCGGCGATCCCTCGCCGCTCCTCGTAGCGCTGACATGCTTGGGCGGATATCTGTCCGCCGGTGGTGCGGGCGCGGTCAACCATTGGTTCGACCGCGACATCGACGCATTGATGGCGCGTACGGCGACACGCCCAATCCCGGCGGGACGCATCTCACCGCGAGCGGCACTGCTATTCGGCTGCACGCTCGCGCTCCTATCGCTGCTCGAGCTTTCGCTGACGGTCAACCCATTGGCAGCTGCCCTGTCGTTCTCCGGGTTCCTCGGTTACGTGTTCATTTACACGGTGTGGTTGAAGCGGCGAACCCCGCAAAACATCGTCATCGGCGGAGCCGCCGGCGCGGTGCCACCACTAGTTGGCTGGGCAGCGGTCACCGGCTCGGTCAGCGGCACCGCGGTGATCCTGTTCTTCATCGTGTTCTTCTGGACGCCCCCCCATTTCTGGGCGCTGTCGTTGCTGATGAAGGGCGACTACGAAAAGGTCGGCGTGCCAATGCTGCCGGTAGTTCGCGGTGAGGCCGAGACGCGGAGGCAGATCCTGCTCTACTCGGTGCTGCTGTATGCGGTTACCCAGCTGCCGTTCTGCGCAGGCGGCTTTGGCGTGTTCTATGCGGCGGCTTCGTTCGTTCTCGGGATCGGCTTCATCGCCGGCGCGGCGCGACTGTATCGACGGGCCGACCGCCAGTCGGCGCTGCGCCTGTACCTCTATTCGCTGCTCTACCTTGCGCTGCTGTTCTGCGCGATGGTCGCCGACCGACATCTATAGAATGGAGGCCTGCCAATGATGACTCGACGCCTCGCGCTCAAGAACATCCGTACCGGGCTGATCGTCACCGCGATCTGCATGTTCATGTTCGGCATCACCTTCGTGGTTGCCGCCGTCTACGTCTCATGAGCTCACTAGATCCCGACGTCCCGCCGGTAGGCGAGGAGATCCACCTGCCCGGACCCAGCATCCTGCCGCTGCTGACCGCGGTGGGGATCACGCTGGCGTTGGTGGGCATCACGACGTTCATCGAGTTCACCGTGGTCGGGGTGATCCTGACGGTCTGGTGCGTCGCGCGCTGGATCAAAGACACCCGCCGCGAAACAAACGAACTGCCGCTCGACGCACCCGTCGAGAGCTGATCCCAGCTACCTGAGCCACGCGTCTAGCTCGACCCACCAGCGGGTCGTGGACCAAGCCGACCGTTGGCCGTGGCGGCAGCAAGCCCACTCCCCATTGTGGGCCTGCTACCTCCCCTTCACCCCACGGCCACCCTCGCCGGCACCGGACAGATCGCTCCGTCCCCAGTCCAGCAACGCACAACGTCGCGGACCGACAAGATGCCGACAGTCTCTCCCCCATCGAGCACGATCAGGTGGCGAAAGCCGCCGCGGACCATCGCTGCGGCAGCCTCCTCCAAGGACCAATCAGGCGCGGCATAGACCACATCGCGGGTCAGATGCTCGGCAACGGACTCGAGCTCCGGGTCCAAGCCGGCTCCGACCGCGGTCAAGACATCGCGCTCGGTGATGATGCTTGGACCGTTGCCGTCAGGGTCCATCACCACGGCGGCGCCCACTCGCCGCTCGGACATAAGCCGCGCTACCGCGCGCAGGCTATGACTGGGACCAACCGTGAGGACCATCTCGCTCATGCCTTCGCGAACCTGCATTGCCTCACCTCCTGCTCGCCAGTGCTTGTAACGCCCTACACAAACTCCTCGCAACCATCGCCACAAAGATATTGCAACGATTGCCTCAATCTACTCGCTGACGGGGCATCCGTCAAGGGGTAGCTATCCGTCGGCCGACTGGTTAGGATCGTCAGCGGGATGGAGTGGATCGCAGCTCATAACGTGGGTGCGGGCGTCGAGGTCGACGCGAGTGTCTAGACGACGCTCGATCACTCTGGCAGCAATTGCTGCAGTGATCGCCACTGCGATCGGCATCGTTCTCAGCTTCGCGATTCACTGGTTCCCGGTCCAGGCCTCAGCACAGGCCCACAACACCGACACGCTCTACCACGTCCTGATGATCGCGTCGATTCCGATCTTCGTACTGGTGGTAACGGTGATCCTCTACTCCGTGTGGCAGTTCCACATGAAACCGGGCGACGAGCTCAAGGATGGCCCTCCGATACACGGAAACACTCGTCTCGAGGTTTTCTGGACGGCCATCCCCGCGATCCTGATGCTGGGGATGGTCGGCTACTCGTTCGTGATCCTGCACGACAACGAAAAGCGCCCTGCACATGAGATCCAGGTGGGGGTGACCGGCCAGCAGTTCTACTGGTCCTTCCAATACCCACCGTCGGTCACCGGCGGGGCGGAAATCAACAGCTATGACCTGTATCTGCCGGACAATGAGTCGGTGTATTTCAACATGCGTTCAAAGGACGTCATCCACGCCTTCTACATCCCCGCGTTCCGCCTACAGGACGACGTGGTGCCGGGCATCACCACGCATTACCTGGCGACACCCGACCGCGTGGGCACCTATCCGGTCGTCTGCAACCTGCTGTGCGGAGTCGGACATTCGCTGATGCGCACGACCGTGCACGTCGTTACGCCGACGCAATTCCGGGCATGGATAAACAGCCAGCTGCACCCGAACTCGAGCAGCACAGGAAAGTTCTCCACCGTCAGGGGGTCCAGCGGCTAATGTTGCTCGGCGAGGCAGGGGCTTTCAAGGGGAATGGTTCGAGGGAGATGAGCTCGTGAGAGGGTTCCACCCAATAGGTCAGCGGGAGCGAGGCTGATGGCCGCCAAGCTGCGCGCCCCAGGCTTCTACCGCGCTGGCTGGCTGATGGTCGCCGGCGTTGGGTTTGCGGCGCTATTGACCTGGCTGGTGCGCATGTCCACAGGACACGCGACCTTCCACCACTTCCTGTCCGGTGAAGCAGTCTTGACGGTCTCGCTACTAGCAGTGCCGCTCGCGTTCCTGGTCGGGATCGGTGGCTTTGACTACTGGTTCTACTGGGCCACAGGGCGCCCGACACGCCCCGAGGATCACTCCGGGCACGGGGCCCACACATGGAAGGACTACTTCCGTATCAACACCGATCACAAGGTGATCGGTGTCCAGTACCTGGTCAACTCATTCTTCTTCTTGCTGGTGGGCGGCCTGCTGGCAATGCTGATGCGGGCACAGCTGGCCCAGCCCGGCTCGCACTTCGTCAGCGCCAACACCTACAACGGCCTGTTCTCCGTGCACGCGACGATCCTGATCTTCCTGTTCATGGTCCCCGTGTTCGCAGGCTTTGGCAACTTCGTGATCCCGCTGATGATCGGCGCGCCGGACATGGCCTTCCCGCGGCTGAACGCACTGTCGTTCTGGCTTTTGCCTGTGGCTGGGACCATCATGATGCTCAGCTTTCTCGCCCCGGGTGGGGCGTTTGCGGACGGCTGGACGGCATATGCGCCGCTATCCACGGACGCACCGGTGGGACAGATGTTCTTTTCGATCGGCGTGCAGTTCGCGGGCGCGTCCTCGATCATGACCGCGCTTAACTTCCTAGTCACGATCATCACGATGCGCGCGCCTGGCATGAGCTTCTTCCGTCTGCCACTGCTGGTGTGGGCCAACTTCGCCACCTCGCTGTTGGTGGTGATCGCCACACCCTTCATCGCCGCTTCGCAGTTCTTTGTGCTGCTCGACCGCGCGCTCGGCTTCAACTTCTTCAACGCCGCCAAGGGCGGGGATGTGTTGATGTATCAGCACATCTTCTGGTTCTACTCCCACCCTGCGGTCTACATCATGATCCTGCCCGGGTTCGGCATCATCAGCGAAATCATCGCCGTAAAGTCGCGCAAGCCGATCTTCGGCTACCGCATGATGGCCTTCTCGCTGCTGGCAATCGTGGGGCTCGGCTTTACCGTGTGGGCACACCACATGTTCACCTCGGGGATGGCCAACTGGATCCGCATCCCGATGTCGATCACGACGGCGATCATCGCGGTGCCAACGGGGATCAAGGTGTTCTCGTGGCTGGCGACGCTGTGGCGAGGGATCTTGCATCTCGACACGCCGATGCTGTTCGCGCTGGGCTTCATCACGACGTTCACGCTGGGGGGTATCAGCGGCATTATGCTCGCGATGGTTCCATTCGACATCCACGTCAGCTCGACGTACTTCATTGTCGCCCACATCCACTACGTGCTGTTCGGCGGGTCGCTGATGACGATCTTTGCGGGCGCGTACTACTGGTTCCCGAAGATGACCGGGCGCATGTATGACGAGCGCCTGGGTAAATGGCACTTCTGGACTACTTTCGTGTTCATGAACCTGACGTTTGGGCCGATGCACATACTCGGCCTGGAAGGCATGCCGCGCCGAGTCGCCACCTACGCGGCCCAGTTCGCGGACCTCAACATGTGGATCTCGATCGCGAGCTTTGCGCTCGGACTGAGCACGCTGCTGTTCATCTACAACATGGTCAACAGCTGGCGCGGCGGTCCCAGGGCGGAGGCCAACCCTTGGCGCGGAATGACACTCGAGTGGCTTGTGTCCTCGCCACCACCAGTATTCAACTTCGACCGCGTACCAACAGTCGTGGGCGGTCCTTACGAGTACGGCGTCCCTGGCGCCGTCCATGGCATCCTCGCGCCGACTCCAGCCCCAGTGGTTGCAGCCGGGTCGGGGATGGCGCACGCACCGAGCTAATGAGGAGGAAAGTCCGATGAAGGAAGTCCTTGTAATAGCGAACAGAACCCTCGGCGGCGCGAAGCTGCTCGAGGCCGTACGTGAGCGCGCGTCATCCGACGATGCTCGCTTCCGCCTGGTCGTACCCCAGACGAAGCCGTCAGCCGGGCTCGTGATCTACGACGAGGCCGTGCGTGAATCCGCCCAGGTTCGCGTCGACCTCGCCCTTTCGGCAGTCGCTGCGGAGGGCATTCAGGCGACCGGCGAAGTTGGCGACCAGGACCCATTCATGGCAACGATGGACGCGATTGCGGTGAACAAGCCCGACGAAATCATTCTGTCGACGCATCCCGCTGCGCGCTCTGGCTGGCTGCGCAGGGATCTGCTCGAGCGGATCGAGAGCGCCACCGGACTGCCAGTGCACCACATCGTGGTGGATCTCGAGCAGGATGGCCTGTCGTTCAAGGTAACGCTGGTCATCGCCAATAAGACCTCCAGCGGGGAGGAGCTCTTGGAGCGCCTGAACGCAAAGGCGGCTGAAGACAGCCCGCACCTGTTCATCGCAGTGGTCCCACAGGTCGACGGCAGTGGCAGGGCTCCGGGTGAGGCGCGGGAGCGCCTGGCGAGCATGCTCGATCGCCTGCACGGGGCGGGCCTGCTCAGCTCAGGGATGATCGGTGACCCCGACCCGTACACAGCAGCGATGAACGCACTTGAGCTGTTCCACGTCGATGACGTGGTCATCTCGACACTGCCAGGCGAGCGCTCCGGCTGGCTGCGCTCGAAACTGATCGAGCGTGTGCAGAGCGCTACCTCAGCTCCGGTCGAGCACATCGTTGTCGACCCGCAGGCCAGCCCGATCGCAGCGGCGGCGGGGTAGCGGGAGCGCACGTGGAGGCAGCCAGCATCGCAAATGTTCCCGCCCACGGCGGGCACGGCCACGGCGCGGGGGACCACCACGGTCCCCCGCCAGCCAACCACAGCTCGCGGGTCGAGGCACCGCTACTGGGGATGATGCTTTTCATCATCTCCGAGGTGATGATCTTTGGCGCATTCTTCACCGCGTACTTCTTCATCCGCATCGCCGAAGGCAACCCGTGGCCAGCGCCAGGGATGCACCTGCCGGTCCCGGTGGCAGGCGTCAACACGGCGATCCTGATCTCATCGTCGTTCACGCTCCACTGGGCGGAGAAGTCGATCAAGCACGGCAACCGCTTCGGGTTCAAGGCGGGCATGTTCACGACGTTCCTGCTCGGGTGCACGTTCCTGTTCATCCAGATCAACGAGTACGCCAACATCGGCTTCGCGCCCCAGGATCACGCCCAGCAGACGATCTTCTACTCGCTCACGGGCCTACATGGCGCGCACGTGTTCATCGGCCTGTTGATCCTGCTGAGCGTCACCGTGCGGGCCTTTCGCGGCCACTACAGCCCGGAGTCCCACCGTGGCGTAGAAGTGCCAGGGATCTACTGGCATTTCGTCGACATCATGTGGATAGTCGTCTACACCAGCGTCTACATACTCTGACGTGCTGAACCCGCTGCGCTCCGAGGATGCGGCGTTTCGCGTCCTCGTCTACGTGATCGCAGCGTTCGCAGCGCTCATCGCGATCGTGCTGATAGTCCGCGCGATCTTCTAGCCCACAAGAGCAGTTCGCCCGCACGGCGGAGCGCTACTTGACGGTGACGGTGCCGTACATACCTGCCGCACGGTGACCTGGCGCCTGGCAGAAGAACGTGTACTTGCCCGGTTTCAGGTTGACGCTCAGCGAGGTGGTGCCCTTGGTGATGAACTTGCTCGCAGCGAGCACAGCGCCCTTGGCGGTGGCGCCGCCTTCACCGGATTCGATCGCGATGTTGTGCATCACGCCAGACATGTTGGCCATCACGATCGTCACCGCCCCCGGCTGGGCTTCGGCCTTGTCGGTGGTGTAGGCCAGCTGGCCCGACGGGCTGGCGTCGAGCTCGAGCTTGCCGGCCTTCTCCACCGCCGGCTTGCCGGCGCCCGGTGCCTGCACGGCACTAGCCAGCAGGCCAGTGTCCTTTCCTGACCGATCAACAGATTGGGCTACGTAAGCAGAGATGTCGCTGAGTGTGGCGCCGCTGGCTAGACCTTTGGGCATGACGCCATAGGGAGCCGGATTCTGCACCTGCCCTTCCACGACGGTGCGCACGGAGTTGCGCTCCAAGCCTTCAGCGACGCTCGCGCGGAAGACCTCGTCAAGGTTCGGCCCTACGATGCCCTTGGTTTCAGCCCTGGCCATCGTGTGACACGACCCGCACTTGGCCACGAATGCCTGCTTGCCCAGGATCAGGTTCGCGTTGTCCGCACCCTTCACCGCGCAGCCGGAAACGCTGAGTACGACGACGCCAGCGCACGCGAGCAAGCCAGCCCGCGAGGCAAGAGCATGCGGGAAGCTGCCAAGGGCACTGAGGGGCCGGCGTCTCTCCTCCAAGAAGCGCACGACGACACACTAACCGAACCAGCACCCGGGGAACAAATTCTTGTGAGTCGTGCGGGCGGGGGCCCCTTCTAGGGGCGCGCCAGGGCCTCGAGATCACCGGCGGCGGCGGCAATCACCCCGTTTGCGACCCCCTGCCACGACCAGCGCTCGCGTACCGTGGCAATCAAACCAGCGCGTGTCCTCGTTTTCAGGGTCGGCTCTGCCTGTAGCCAACCAGCCAGAGCAGTTGCGATAGCTCGGACGGCCTGATCGTCGACGGAGAACGACAGCCAGTCGACTGCCTGCTCGGGTAGTGCGCGCGCGAGCGCATGGCTCACCTCCGCGAGACCCGAGTGAGCGGCACTCAGCGGCAGCACTCCGCACGCGGCAGCCTCTGCGGCAACCATCCCAAATGCCTCCGGGAAGGTGCTCGGCACGACCGCCGCCTCGCAAGCCGGAAGCAGCTCCGAAAGCTCCTCGTGGTCGAGGCGCCCTACGAACACGATCCGCTCGTCGAGGCGACGTGCAGATGCAAGAAAGCCGTCTAGCTCATCGCCACGAAGACCATCCAAGAACGCCAGCAGGTGGCGCAGCGGCTGCGCGCCCTCGGGCTGTCCCTCGAGCGCTCTGCCGAGCCGCGCGATCGCCCGTGCCTGCTCGATGTCGCCTGCCGCCAGGCTGCCACAGAGGCGTTCCAGCCCATCGCGATACGCACCGAAGCCAACCACCACGAGCCGCGCGTGTGGGATCTGCTCGAGCAGCAGCGGCCAAGCGGCCAGCAGGAGATCGACCCCCTTGCTGACGATCAGCTTGCCCACATAGACGACCAAAAGATCACTCGCGGGGTCCAGCCGCTCGATCGCGCTGGCGGCAGCCAAGCCATCGCGCGTGAACGCACTCGGCTGCGCGTCACCCTCCTGGGGGCCTGCGTCATCGGCATGGCCACGAAGCCCCACAGCCAGCTGCCGCAACCCGTGCGCCGCTGCTTGTGGCTCGCGGGGGGCGAAGCGCTCGACGTCAACGCCGGGAGGGCCCAGCCGCGTGCGCTGCGGGAGCTCCTCATCACCAATCGCCTCCCACAGACTGGCCGCCGTGTGGTGTGAGCCCACCAGCACGGCCCTAGCACCGGCGAGGCCCTCTCGGGCGAGCCCAAGGAAGCGCTCGGGCTGCGGCTTGACCGTGTACTCAAGCGCACTACCGTGCACCTTCACTGCGTAGGGGACCTTGCCTTTGAGGGCGCGGGCGAGGATCACCGGCCCCATCACCAGGTGGTTGGCGAGCGCAAGTTGCGGGCGCACAAGCTCCAGCAGCTCACCGACGGCGACAACGTTCGCATCGATGTAGTTGACGATCTCGCTATCGCTGCACTGAGAAAACGGGCAAGCCTCGATCCCCTCATAGCGATCGGCCACGTACACCGGCA
>DATBYJ010000271.1:0-2352 GCA_036513795.1 Solirubrobacteraceae bacterium
CCACAAGCGCCTGCGCGCGCGAGCGCAGATCGCTGTCGATTTCACCAAGCAGATCCGCCCGAACAGCCACGTACAGGCCAATCGCCGCCGCCAGCACAGCCAGCGCCACCGACACGCTCGCCACCGCCGCTATCCGCATGCGCAACGTCATCGCCCATCCACCGGTCTCGTCCACCAGCAACTCTTCGCCCACCGGCTCACGGCTCGCGCAGCGCGTAGCCCACACCGCGCACCGTATGGATCAGGTTGCGCGCGCCCGCCACCTCCAGCTTGCGACGCAAATAGCCCACGTACACGCGCAGAGCGTTCGACGTAGGGCCGAAGTCATAGCCCCACACACGGTCGTAGATCACGTTGTGTGAAAGCACCATCCGCGGGTTCAGCAGCAACAGCTCGAGTAGCTGGTACTCCGTGCGTGTCAGCTCCACGAAGTTCTCGCCCACCTGCGCACCATGGCGGCCGGGATCAAGCTGCAGCTCCCCAAACGAAAGCCCAGCGGGCACATCGGAGTCCGTCTTTGGTTTCGCCCGACGCAGCAACGCTCGCAGCCGCGCCTTCAGCTCGCCAACGTCGAACGGCTTGACCATGTAGTCATCCGCACCCACGTCCAGCCCGTCGATACGATCGTCGACCTCCGCGCGCGCCGTCAGGATCAGGATCGGCACGCGGTTGCCCAGACGACGCACGCGGCGGCACACCTCCAGGCCGTCGATCCCCGGCAAGCCCACGTCCAGCACCACCGCGTCGGGCAGCGCCTGCACGATCCGCTCGAGCGCCGTCTCGCCGTCCTGCGCCAAATCCACCTCGTAGCCCGCGAGCGTCAATATACGGCGCAGCGCTTCACGCACCGCGCGGTCATCGTCCACAACTAGGACCTTCACGAGTGAGATTGTTGCGTGCCAAGAGCCGCCAGCGCCGCCGCGTCGCCCTGACAGTCGTACAGCGTGCCCGAGCTTGCCGCCGCGGCTGCACTGGTGGTGCTCACCGAACCGGGAGTGCCCGTACTTGTCGACAGCGTCACTGCCTGGCAAGCCTTCGCCACCGCAGCCATCGCCGGTTTGGAGCCCACCCGCGTTTCGCCGGGCGTGTTGCCGCCGGAGCCGCCGCTCTGTTCGTCGAGCACCCAGCGAATCTTGCCGTTGCGTACCTCCTGCGCCAGCCACGAAACGGTCGGGTCGCTCTCCCTGCCGGAGAAGCCGCCAATGCCTGCCACGTTCGTATGGCCCGCGATGATTGCCGACGCCGCCGTCGACTGGCTCGACACCGCCAGCGTGCCGCCGCCGTGCGTAGGGATGTAGGAGAGCACACTCGTCAGCGAGGCTGCACTGCCAAACACGCCACCCGCCCCGCGGCCACCCGCGCCGGGGCCAACGCCAGCGCCCGCGCCTCCAGCGAAGCCACTGCCCAGCAGCCCCGGGGCACCCCTAGTGGCACCGGGAGCGCCTGACCCGGGGCCGGCGGCTCCTGGGATCGCGCCCGGGCCGGTCGGGAGAGCGCCGCCGTTGCCAAACAGCTGTGTCGTGCCGGCACCCGCACCCGGGCGCACTGTGGGAGCACCGCGACCGGCCGCCCCGCCGCCCCGCGCGCTGCCACTGAAGCCGCCGCGCCCGGCACCGCTGAAGCCACCTCGCATGCCGCGTCCGCCGCCCGGGCCGCCGAAACCAACGGTCTCCGCGGAGCTGGGGCCACCGGCGGGGAACGTGCCGCTGGTGGCGTGCCCGAGCGTGTCGAACGCCCACACTAACGGCGCTGTCAGCAGCGCGGCCACCGCGGCGCCAACTGCCACCATTCGCACCGTGCGCGAGCCGAACGCCGTCAGCGCGATCACCGTTAGCACGCCCACCACAATCAGAAGTGGCTCCAGCCAAGGCAGCTGCCCCGGATAGTCACCGACGACTATCAGCTCGGTAACTAGCCCAGCGACGACCGCCAGGGGACCCACGATGCGGGTGTTCACAGAGCCATCGATCAGCTGTGCGGCACCCGCACCTACGAGCGCCGCAGCAAACGGAGCCAGCAGCGAGACGTAGTAGGGATGGAAGATGCCGCCAGCGAAGCTGAACAGAACGGCCGCCGTCGCAAACGCGCCACCCACCGCCAACAGCCAGCCGCTGCGCGCGTCCGAGCGACGCAGACGGCTGGCCACGAGGATGCCCAGGCCGCTCACCAGCGCGAACCCCAGCAGCCAGCCGGCCTGGCCACCGAGCGCGGAGTTGAGCAGGCGCAGCGGCCCAGTGGATCCGCCGAACACGTTTCCCGCGCCGCCACCGCCACCGCCACCCGGCCCTACAGCGCTCGCGGGACCGCCCGCCTGCCCGTCCACGCGGCCGAGACCGTTGTATTCGAAGATCA
>DATBYJ010000272.1:0-6851 GCA_036513795.1 Solirubrobacteraceae bacterium
GAGGGGCATCAGGCGGCCGATCTGGTGGAGCGTGCGCTCGAGCGCGCGCTACCGGGCAGCGATGTGGTGGTGCACGTGGAGCCTCGCCGCCAGGGCCTTGACCTGCGCGATCGGGTGCTTGCGATCGCACTCTCAGAGCCGCTCGTCAAGGAGGCGCACGACATCGTTATCTTCGAGCAGCAAGGCTCGAGCAGCGTGTCGCTACACCTGAAGTTCCCTGCCGATCTCGACCTACGCGCCGCCCATGAGGTCGCTGAGCGCGTCGAGCAGGCGATCCGCGCGCGGCCGGGCGTGGCCGACGTGCAGACGCACCTAGAGCCACTGGAGCGTCCGCTGGCAGCCGGTCGCGAGGACGTGCTCGCAGACGCGGAGACGATGAGCTCAATCGAGCGGCTGGTGCAAGCGCGCACCGGCAACGATCCACAGCGCGTGCGGCTGCTGGCAACCGACGCGGGCTACGTCCTGTTCCTGACGCTGAGTGTCGACCCGTATGAGTCGCTGACCGAAGCTCACCACCTGGCAAGCGAACTGGAGGAGGATCTGCGTCAGCACATCACAGGCATCGCTGACGTCGTGGTACACACCGAGCCGTAGGGCTTACTTCCTGGGGCAGGGCGCGGTGTAGGCGACGCTGACGGTCTCAGGCCTTGAGATTTCGCCGTTTTCGGCGAACGTCACTTCGCTACGCACGGGGAAGCCGCCGGCTGGGCACCTGGCGGGGACACGCCCGTAGTAGATCGTTTTTCCGTGCGAGCGGTAGGCGGATCCCGCGACCACGTCGATCGTCTTGACCGACGCGTATGGCGCTCCCGGCACGCTTTCCACGAGCGGCACTTCGACTTCGAGCTCCTGGCTGAAGCCACCTGCGCCGCTGAGCCGCTTGAAGCGCCCGCCGGAGAGGATTTCAAGCGACACGGGTGAATGGCCGTCGCTGAAGAACTCAAAGCCACCGCCGGGCGCGTAGAAGGATGAGATTTCCACCGCCTCTTCGACGCGTTCGCCGCCGAATGTCACGTAGCCGAGCGCGCGGCCAACTGGCCCCGCGGCGGAGCTTTTTGGGCACTTGACCGGACCAAACTGTTCAAGCAGCGGCTTAGAGCAAGTGGGGAAGCCACTGGGGTGCAGTTGAGTGCCGTTTGGCAGGTAGAACTTGATGGCGATGATCGGCGGTGGTGAGCCGTCGTATTCGTTGCCTTCGATCTCGTATTCCGTCTTCAGCGCTGTACCCGCGCCAAGGATGTAGCCGGTGTGAGGGAAGCCCGGAATGGGCACGGGGATGACTTTGAACTTGACGGTCGGCAAGGCTGAGGCAAGACTGGGTAGCGTCAGCGCCGCTACGAGAACCGCCAGGCAGATACCTGTTCGGCGGGTCATCTCGCGCAGATGATGCGGTGGGACAGTTCGCTGTGCATCGCCGTAGAGCGTAGTCCACCACCTAGCGGCAGCCAAACTCACAGTCACCCGCAGATCTAGAGCTTCAACCCACGCCTCAGTTGCGGTCGAACGGCGCCAGCTGAGATGGCACGTCGGCGAGAAACCCGCAGACCATGAAGCCGAACAGCGCAACCACGCCGATGGCGTGCGCCCACCCCGCTTCGGCAAGCGTGAGAAAACCGAAGCCTGCGAGCAGGCATGCACCGGCAGCACGTGCGAGCAGCCCGGGCGCAGATGCTGACAGCAGCGTTCCAAGCGCCGGTGCAGGTGTGGGTGCGGCAAGCATCTCTCCATGATCGAGCTGGCCGCGCAGGACGAGCCTGAACAGCAATGCGAGTGAGGGAAACAGGATGACCGCCCCGCCGAGCACAGCGACGATCACGACCACAAGCGTGTCATGGGGGGCTGCAGCCTCGCGGACGGTGAGGCCTGGTAGCAGCACAGGGTTCTGGGCCAGCGCCCAGCCGGCGACTACAGCGGCGACTGCAAGCGCAGCCGAGTAGCGGGCGGTCTCGAAGCGCTGGCGGCGGACGAGCTCGAGCGTGACGGCGCCCGCGAGAATCGAGACGATCAGGGCCGCGAGGGCGTCGCCGTGTAGCAACCGCTGATAGAGGGGGTGGACGTCCGCGTGCAGCACCACAAGGCCGGCGAGGGCGATGGCGCCGGCGGTGATGCCCGCGACGAGCGCCCGAGTGCGGAAGCTTGCTTGAAGATCGCGCTCGCCAACACGGGCGGCATCGGCAGCGAGGAACACCGCGGCGAGATAAGCGGAGGTGGCAAGTGCGAGCACGCCGATGAGGATCGACGTGGGCCCGGTCCAGCTGGAGAAAAGGTGACCGGCGGCGTTGCCAACAGGCACGCGTCGGGCGGCGATCGCGCCGACCATCGTCCCGAGGGCGAACGGAGTGAGGATCGAGGAGATGGCAAAAACAGTGTCGATCGAGCTTTGCTCGCGCGCGGAGGCAGTGCCTGAGCGCAGAGCGTAAGCGGCGCCACGCAGGATGATCCCGATGGCGGCAATGAACAAAGGGATCGACAGCGTGGAGGCGATCGAGGCGAAAACAGTCGGGTAGGCCGTCCAGGTGACGGTGAGCACGAAGATCAGCCATACATGGTTGGCCTCCCACACGGGCGAAATCGACTTGTGCGCGTGCTCGCGTATGAGTGCTCCGCGCTCACCACGCCCGGCGAGCAGTTGCCAGATACCCGCACCGAAATCGGCACCAGCGAGCACCACGTAGAACACGAGCCCGACGAGCACAAAGAGCAGGGGCAGTTCGTACAGGTGCATGCTCACACCACCCCGCGTGGCTGCTCCGCGTCTGACACACCGTCGCCGGCTCCAGGCAGCCCCATAGGCATACCTGCGAGCCGTCGCAAGATCCACACCACGCCGATGCCCACGCCGATGTAAACGAGCACAAGCGTGGCGTAGCCGACCGGTATGCCACTAGCGCCGGTTACGGCTTCGTTGGTGAGCATGACTTTGTAGACGACCCACGGCTGACGGCCAACCTCGGTGGTAACCCAGCCGGCGATCAACGCCACGACGGAGGCGGGGCCGGCGAGGGCGAGCGCGCGGTAGAACCACAGCGACTCAGGCAGGCGCTTTCGCCTGATGCGCACGAACAGATAGACGACCCCGAGCAGCGCTAGCAGCGTGCCGATGCCAACCATCAGCTGGAAGGAGATGCGTACGACATTCACCGGCGGCTGGCGATCCGCGGGAACGGTGTCGAGGCCCTTAACGACCGCGTTGGGGTTGTGAAACGCGAGCAGCGAGAGCAGTTTGGGTATCGCGATCCCGTACTTGACCTGTCCTTGGGTGTACCAGCCGAGCAGATGCTCGGAGGCACCCTTGGTAGTCCTGGCTAGACCCTCGATGGCGGCGAGCTTGATCGGTTGAGCGGTGGCCACATCGCGGGCAGCCCAATCGCCGATGAGGATCTGCACGGGAGAGGCGAGGGCGGCGATCGTCAACGGGATTGCCAGGGCGGTGCGCTCATAGCGGGTGGGCGGGAGCGGGTACTTGCGCAGGCGCCCGATCGCATAGGCGCCGGCGAGCAGGAATCCGGCAACGATGTAGCCGGCGATATACATGTGCACGAGCTCGGGCCACAGGAAGCTATTGGCAAACAGCGCGGTGAGGGGATGAACGTCGACGGCCTTGCCACCGAGGAGCTCAAAGCCGGAGGGGTGGTTCATCCAGGCGTTCACGGAAATAACCATCAGCGAACCGGTCATGCCTGCGATCGCGATGGGTATGCCGCTGAGGAGGTGGGTTTTGGGGGAGAGGCGATCCCAGCCGTAGATGTAGATGCCGATGAAGATGGCCTCCATGAAGAAGGAGAAGCCCTCGACGGCGAAGCCGAGGCCGAAGACGCTGCCGAACGTGGAGGTGAAGGCGGGCCAGAGCAGGCCCATCTCGAAGCTGAGAATCGTGCCGGTGATCACGCCGATGGCAAATAGCGCCGCCATCACCCGCGTCCAGCGGCGAGCGAGCGTGCGATACAGCTCGTCGCCCGAGCGCAGATATAGCCACTCGACGAACAGGATCATGGCGGGGAAGGCGATCCCGAAGCACACGAGCGGGATGTGCACCGAGAACGACAGAGCCTGCATCTGACGGGCCTGCAGCAGGTATGCCTGATGGACAGGCTTCATCCACCCGTGGTATATCGCCTTCCCCGGCGGGGCGGCTCGGTGCCCGCAGCCGCCCGCTTGCGATCAGTCTTCGGCCAGGCGCCGCAGCAGCGTGACGGCCTCCATCAGCGTCTGCTGCTCGGAGGGCGAGAGGTCCTCGGCGATGGCGCGCGCGAGCCAGCCCTCGCGTTGGCGGCGGTCTGCTTCGAGCGTGCCACGGCCCTGATCGGTGAGCTCGACGAGGATGCGCCGCCCGTCGGCGGGGTCGGGCCGGCGGGCGATCAGCCCCTCGCCCTCGAGGTCTGAGATCGTCTGCGTCATCGATTGCGGACGCACGCGCTCGGCTACGGCGAGATCGCCGATTGACTTAGTGCCTTCGCGGTCCAAGCGCCCAAGCACAGCGCCCTGGGAGAGCGAGAAGCGATGCTCGGTGCGCAGACGACGCATCAGCTGGCCGAGCACCATGCGCAGCTCGCTCGCCAGGCGTGTGGTGTCAACCGCCGAAGCCACGGGCTGCAGACTATATAGCGCAGAAGGGCAGGGAAACTGCTCAGTTTTCCTGTATAATTATTTATATGGATAATGCAGTGGCTACCCGCGCTGACACAAAAGTGAGCACGGGTAGCTCTGCTTCGAACGGCTCGGATCGCTACAAGTGGATCGCCTTGTCGAACGTCACGCTTGGGGTGCTGCTGGCGACGCTGGACGGCTCGATCACGTTGATCGCGATGCCGGACATCTTCCGTGGCATCCACCTCGACCCGCTGGTGGCGGCGAACAGCTTCTACCTGCTGTGGATGATCCTCGGCTTCCTGGTGGTGACCAGCGTGCTGATCGTGAGTCTGGGGCGACTGGGGGACATGTATGGGCGTGTGAAGATGTACAACCTCGGCTTCGTCATCTACACGCTGGCATCGCTGGTGTTGACGGTGGATTGGCTGAACGGTCGTGCCGGGGCGACGTACCTGATCGCATTTCGCATCGTGCAAGGTGTCGGCGCGGCCTTCCTGTTGGCGAACGCGGCGGCGATCATCACCGACGCGTTTCCTGCCAACCAGCGTGGCATGGCGCTTGGCATCAACAACATCGTGGGCGTGAGCGGCATGTTCGTGGGCCTCGTGCTGGGCGGCCTGTTGGCGCCGATCGACTGGCGCTTGGTGTTTCTGATCTCGGTGCCGGTGGGCCTGTTCGGGACGGTGTGGGCCTACCTGAAGCTCGAGGAGCGAAGCACGCCAAAAAGCGCGAAGGTGGACTGGTGGGGCAACGTCTTCTTCGCCCTTGGGCTGATCCTGATCATGGTGTCGGTCACATATGGAATCCGGCCCTACGGCAGTCACGCCACGGGCTGGGGTAGCCCGCGCGTGCTCGCGCTGCTGGGCGCTGGGGTGGCCTGCTTGGCCGCCTTCGCGGTAGTCGAGAGTCGTGTCGCCGAGCCGATGTTCCGCCTGCCGCTGTTCCGCATCCGCGCGTTCACGTTCGGGACGCTCTCGACATTCCTGTCGGCGGTCGCGCGGGGCGGGCTGATGTTCATGCTGATCATCTGGCTGCAAGGCATCTGGCTGCCCCAGCACGGCTATAACTTCACAAGGACACCACTGTGGGCAGGCATCTACATGCTGCCGCTGACGATCGGGATGCTGATCGCAGGGCCTACATCGGGATATCTGTCAGACCGCTTCGGCGCACGCTGGTTCGCGACGGGGGGGATGCTCGGCTCGGCGCTGAGCTTCTTCCTGCTGACGCTCTTGCCGATCGACTTCCCGTTCGCACCGTTTGCACTGGTGCTGTTGATGGTCGGCCTATCGATGGGCATGTTCGCCTCGCCGAACCGCGCGGCGGTGATGAACAGCCTGCCGCCGCAGCATCGCGGCGCTGGAGGGGGCATGAACCAGACGTTCCAAAACTCGGCACAGGTGCTCTCGATCGGCGTGTTCTTCACGCTGATGATCCTGGGGCTGGCTTCGAACCTGCCACACACGCTCGCCTCCGGATTGGAGGCACACGGGGTCACGGCGGCGGCGGCGAACAGCGCCTCACACACGCCGCCAGTGTCGGTGCTGTTTGCGGCGTTCCTTGGCTACAACCCCGTGGAACACCTGCTCGGCCCACACGTGCTCGCGTCCCTATCGGCGGGCAGCCGCGCGACGCTGACCGGCCGCTCGTTCTTCCCGCACCTGATCTCCGCGCCGTTCAGCACGGGGCTACACGAGGCGTTTGCGTTCGCGATCATCGCCTGTCTGATCGCGGCTGGCGCATCGCTGCTACGCGGTGGTAAGTATCACTATGTCGAGCCGCCACAGCCTACGACCAGTGGCACGCTGGCAAACGGCGTGACGGTAGCCGCCGATAGCGGCGTACAGAGCTTGGATCACAACGGCGCGGGTGTGCTCGCGCGAACTACGACAGCAGAGGAGCAGCATGCGCGTTGAGTGGTACGGGCAGTCCACCTTTCACCTGAGTGCCGGTGGACAGTCGGTGGCAATCGACCCGTTCGCGGACATGTCGGCGGCAGCGAGCCGGGGAATCGAGTTCAACTACCCGCCGCTCGAGGGTGTGGAGTCAGACCTGTTGCTGGTGACACACGAGCACGGCGACCACAACGGCGTGGAGGCAATCGGCGGCGACCCGGTGATCCTACGTTCGACGGCGGGCGCGCTCGCCTCGCCGCTGGGCGAGGTCACGGCGATCGCCTCTGAGCACGACGAACAGGCGGGAACCGCGCGTGGCCCGAACACGATCTTCGTGTTCACGCTCGACGGGCTGCGAGTGTGTCA
>DATBYJ010000273.1:0-5615 GCA_036513795.1 Solirubrobacteraceae bacterium
ACCGATACGCGCCCCTCCTCGGCGAGGTTGCGTAGGACCTTGACCAGCTCACGACGGCGCTCTTCGGTCAGCTCCGGCACCACCAGCCGCACGACATTGCCGTCATTGGAGGGCGTCAGGCCGATGTCTGACTCGTTGATCGCCTTCTCGATCGCCTTGATCGAGGATTTGTCATAGGGCTGCACCGAGAGCAACCTTGCTTCCGGCGCGGAGATCGTGGAAAGCTGGTTGAGCGGCGTCATCGCGCCGTAGTAGTCGACGACGACGCGATCGAGCAGCATCGGGCTGGCGCGACCGGTCCGCACGGTGGAGAACTCGTGCGCCGCCGACTCGACCGATTTGCCCATGCGCTCGTCCGCGTCCAGGAGCAGTTCGTCGATCAGGTTCTCGTCACTCGCCATCGCCCTCACCTCCGGCTGTCGAGACAAGCGTGCCAACACGCTCGCCTGAGATTATCCGTGCAAGGCTGGTCTCGCTATCCATGTTGAACACGTTCAACGGCATGCCATTCTCCATGCATAGGGCCAGCGCCGTGGAATCCATCACCCGTAGGCGGCGCTCGAGCGCCTCCATATGCGTGATCTCAGGGATGAACTGCGCCGTCGGGTCGAGCGCCGGGTCGGCGCTGTAGACGCCCTCGACGCCGTTCTTGGCCATAAGGATGATCTCCGCGTGGATCTCCGCCGCACGCAACGCCGCCGCGGTGTCGGTGGTGAAGAACGGGTTACCTGTGCCGGCCGCGAAGATCACGACGCGTCCCTTCTCCAGATGGCGCATCGCGCGTCTGCGGATATACGGCTCGGCAACCTCTGCGACGCCGAGCGCTGACTGGACACGCGTGTTGGTGCCGGTCTTCTCCAGCGCGTCTTGGAGCGGCAGCGCGTTGAGCACGGTTGCCAGCATGCCCATGTAGTCGGCCGTCGAGCGGTCCATGCCCGCGGCGGCGCCCTGCATGCCGCGGTAGATGTTCCCGGCGCCCACCACGATCGCAACCTCCACACCCTGATCGCGCACAGCGGCGACCTGGCGCGCCACGGCGGCCACCCGCTTCGGGTCGGTGCCGAAGTCCAGCTCGCCCATCAGCGCCTCGCCGGAGAGCTTCAGCAGGATGCGTTTGAAAGCAGGGGCCATCGAGGGCAGCCTATCCAGTCACACCACTCGCCAGGAGACCTGGCTTATTGGCCTATGGCGAAGCGGGCAAACCTACGTATCACGACGTTCTCGCCCGTTGTAGCGGTGAGCTCGTCGCGCAGCTGCTGGACCGTCTTGCCGTCGAACTTGGGGTTGTGCATCTCCTGCTCGAGCAGCACGATCGTGGCAAGCCACGAGTCGAGCTTGCCGGCGACGATTTTCTCGCGCACGTTCTCGGGCTTGTCCGCAGCCTCCTGCTCATAGATCCGCCCCTCCGCCTCACGCTGCTCGGCGGGCACGTCCTCGCGGCTGACGTATTTGACGGTGGGTGTCGCCGCGATCTGCATCGCCACCTCACGGGCGAACGTGACGAAGTCATCGTTCTTTGCGACGAAGTCGGTGTTGCAGTCGACCTCGATCAGCACGCCGACCTTTGAGCCCGCGTGCACATAGGACTGTACGGTGCCCTCCGTGGCGGCGCGCTCGCCGAGATCCTGGATCTTCTTGCCCTGCTTCACCCGCAGGATCTCGATCGCCTTGTCGATATCGCCCTCCGCCTCGGTGAGCGCTTTCTTGCAGTCCATCATGCCCGCGCCGGTGCGCTCACGCAGGGCCTTCACGTCTTTCGCTCCGATCTCCACCGTACTCATCAGCTGCTTGCCTCCGTCGTCGTCTCCTGGCTCTCAGCGGCGGCGTCCGGCGCCGCCTGCTCTACTGGCGCCGTCGGCGCCTCGGGCTCCGCCGCAGCCTCGGCTGTGGACGCCTCCGCGGCCGGGGCGGGGGTCTCCGCCGCCGGTGTAGGAGTGGCTGCGGGCGCGGGTGTGGCTGCGGGCGCGGGTGTCTCCGCCGCCGGGGCCGGCGTTGCCGGCGCGGCTGCTGCGGCCTGTGCCGCGGCCTCTGCAGCGCGAGCGGCCGCCTCGCGCTCTGCTGCCTCTTTCTTGGCCTGCTCCTCCGCGTCGCGCTTGGCCTGTTCCTCGGCTTCGCGCTTGGCACGCGCCTCGGCCTCCAACCGTGCGCGCTCTTCGGCTTCCTTGCGTGCCAGCTCCTCCTGCGCGCGGAACACGCCGTGACCCTCGGACACGACCTGACCGATCGCCTGGGTGATCAGCGCACAGGAGCGAATCGCGTCGTCGTTGCCGGGGACCACGAAGTCGATCCCATCCGGGTCGCAGTTGGTGTCGACCAGGCCGATGATCGGGATGCGCAGACGCCGCGCCTCTTTGACCGCAATCTCCTCGGTCTTCAGGTCGATCACGAACATCGCGTCGGGCACCCGCTGCATGTTCTTGACGCCACCGAGGTTTGCCCTGAGCTTCGCCAGATCGGCCTGTGCGGCCATCCGCTCACGCGTGGGCAGCAGCGCCAGCTGCCCGTCCGCCTCGAAGCGTTCGAGGTCGTGCAGACGGCGGATGCGCTGGTTGATCGTCTGGAAGTTGGTCAGCAGCCCACCCAGCCAGCGGTGGTTGACGTACGGCATGTCGGAAGCCTCTGCGACCTCCTTGATCGTGTCGCGCGCCTGCTTCTTGGTGCCCACGAACAAGACCGTCCCACCACGGTGCGCGAGCGTGCCTGCAAACTCCTGCGCCTGCGCCAACAGCGCCTGCGTCTTGAGCAAATCGATGATGTAGATGCCACCGCGCTCACCATGAATGAAGCGGCGCATCTTCGGGTTCCAGCGGCGCGTCTGGTGGCCGAAGTGAACGCCGGCCTCCAGCAGCTCCGCGATTCCAACGTCGGCCACGGGCTACTCCCTTGTTATATGCAGTTTGTAAGCCGTGTGGATGGAGCGGACCCGGAGCTGGGCTGGTAAGCCATTTCTCCGGGCAGGGCCGCAATCCGGTTGCCACACGGGTCGAGTTTCAGGTTTGAACTCTCAGGATACCCGTTCGGCGTGGGCCAGAGCGCTTTGCAGATCGGCTGGCAGCGGCGAGACGACCTCTAGGGGCTCCCCCGTCAGCGGATGCTCGAACGCCAGGCGCGTGGCGTGCAGGAACTGACGTTCCAGTCCAAACCGCCCCGCAGTGCCGTACTCGGGATCACCACACACCGGATAGCCGATCGCCTGCAGGTGCACACGGATCTGGTGCGTGCGCCCTGTCTCCAACCGCAGGCGCAGCAGCGAGCTGCCCACCAGCGAGCGCTCGAGCGTGAAATGGGTGCGCGCGTCGCGCTGGCCAGCACCGCCGACAGCCATGCGTGTGCGTACCCGCGGGTCGCGCCCGATCGGCGCCTCGATCGTGCCCGTGCGCGCCGGTGGCCGCCCCTCGACCAAGGCCAGGTATTCGCGCTCGATCAAACGCTCGGCCAGCGCTGCCTGTAGCCGCCTGAGGGCCTCCTCAGAGCGCGCGAGCACAAGCAGCCCAGAGGTATCGCGGTCGAGACGGTGAACGACCCCCGCTCGCTCGCTCTCGCCGCCGGCCAACAGCGGCGCCAACAGCTGCGCGAGCGTGCCGTCGGCGTGACCGCGCGAGGGGTGCACGACGAGGCCAGGGCCCTTGTCGACCACGATCAGGTGCTCATCCTGGAAGGCGATCGAGAACGGCGAGTTGGCGGGTGGACTGGAGATCATGATTTCGCTTGGCGTGAGCGGTCTACGAGCACGAACAGAATCAGTATGCCCAGCGTGATCGAGCTGTCCGCGAGGTTGAACGGCGGCCAGCCGAGCGGGAACTTGATGAAATCCGTCACCGAGCCGTGGCGCACACGGTCGAGGATGTTGCCGAGTGCGCCGCCGATCAGCATCCCCGTGGGCAGCCACATCCATGGCTGGGCGGCGTGCAGCGCGAAATACACCAGCAAAGCCAGCAGCGCCAGCGAGATCAGCACCGTCACACCGATGTGATTGCCCGGCAGGAAGCCAAAAGCAACCCCGTGGTTGCGGGTATTCACGAGCTCGATGCCCGGCAGGAACTTGTGTTCTTCGCCCGGCACGATCGAGTGTTCGATCGCGTGCTTGCTCAGCTGATCGACCGCGATCACCGCCACCAGCACGAGCGCCGTGCGCAGCCACGCGAGGGTCTTACGTCCTGGAGCGCTCAGCTGATGATGCCCTGGACGACGACGATGTTGACGATGTACAGCGAGAAGATCGCCAACGTTGGGCTTAGGTCGAGTGCGCCGACGCGCGGGGCAAAGCGACGGAAGATCCGCAGGAACGGCTCACAGATGTCGTGCAGAAAGCCGAGCACCCGGTCGCTGGTGCGCGAATACGGCGGGCGCACGCCCATCGAGAACAACAACTGGATCACGATGTACAGGAAGATCATCAGGATGTACACGTAGATCAGAGTCGACAGGAAGCCTGCGATTTCCGTGCGTGCACTGGCGATGATCACCGGGTTTCCTCGCCCAGCACCGCGTCTAGCGCGTCGCTGAACGCACGGCGCAGACCGGCACGCTCCAGCGCATCCACTCCGCGTGCGGTCAAGCCCCCAGGCGAGGACACCTCGCGACGAACCGCCATCGTGTCGTAGTTCCGCTGGCGCAACAGCTCCGCCGTCCCTGCAAGCGTCTGTACGACAAGCTGCGCGCCCTGCACCGCTGGGATCCCGTGGCGCACGCCCGCGTCCACCTGTGCCTCCGCCACCAGCGCCACGTATGCGGGCGCACACGACATCAAGCCCATGGCTACGTCCACAAGCGCGTCGTCCAGCACCACCAACGAACCCAACTCCGCGAACAGCGCTGCCACCGTTGCATCGAGCTCCAGGTCTTGGCCGCCGAAGCCATCGCCGTCGAGTTTCCCCGGCCCGGACGCCTGCACCACGGCACCCGCGCGCACTTCCACCGGCAGCGACGGGATAAAGCGATACACGGCGCTGCCCGGATACGCCGTGCGCAGTGCAGCCAGCGGTGTCACCGCCAAGATCGAGGCAACGGGAGTGCTGCCCTCGCCCACTTCGCCCGCCACCATCGTCAGCTGCGCCGGCTTGTGACACAGCACGATCAAATCGGCCCGCTCGGCGACCTCCGCGTTAGTCGCAAACGCCTCCCCACCGAGCTCTTCCGCCAGCGCCTGCGCCCGCTCCACGATCGGATCCGCGCAAAGCACCGGACGCCCCCAACCTCGGGCAAGAGCCCGAGCCATGTTCCCGCAACCAATAAGACCTATCTGCATCTGCCGCACGATATCCGGCGCCTCGCTGTGTCCTCAGTCGCTCGCGTGCCAAGCACGCCACGCTCCTTGCGTCCGTGCGAGGCTTGGATCTCGCACGGCAGAGCGCGTAGTGAGAGCACGTCAGCTTTGGTTAAAGAAGCCCTTCTCGATTAGGCGTGCCCGCTCCTCCGCGGAGATCTCCACGTTGCGTGGCGTGAGCATGAAGACCTTGTCCGCGATCCGCTGCATGCCGCCGTCGAGCGCGTAGGTCAGACCTGAGGCGAAGTCGATCAGCCGCTTGGACAAGTCCGTGTCTGAGCCCTGCAGGTTGAGGATCACCGGGATCGAGTCCTTGAACTTGTCGGCGATCTGCTGGGCGTCGTTGAAC
>DATBYJ010000274.1:0-10360 GCA_036513795.1 Solirubrobacteraceae bacterium
GGTGCCGACGGGGGTGAAGGTGGCTTGTAGCACGATTGTGCCGGCGCCGGTGAAGGTCCCTGTGCTGGTTTGTGAGACGGTGGCGTAGAGCGTTAGCGTTCCGCCCGCGGCGTTGATCGTGCCGTTGTTACGTACGGGGGCGTAGATCGCGGCGCCTTCGCTGCCACCCGCGTACTTGAGTGTCGCGCCGGCAGCGTTGATCAACTGTCCACCTACGGTCCCGTCCCAACCGATCGAGGTGCCGTCGCCGATGGTTAGGGTCGACTTGTTTTCAAGCGTGGAAGTACCATTGATGGTGAGCCCGTTTGCCATGGCCACGCTCGCTTGACCATCGTTGACAAGGTGCACGCCTGAAAGCTGGCTTTCGCTGCTGGTCAGAGTGCCGCCCGCAGAAAGGGTGACGGCGGTTGATCCGGTGCCTTCGAGCGTTCCCCCTTCGAGCGAGAGGAGGTCAGTTACTGTGAGAGCACTGCTCGTGTCCAGTGTGGCGCCCTGCAGCGTGAGCCCGTACACCGTCGTGGCAGCGGTGAGCTTCACGGTGGCGCTACTGATACAGACGAGGTCGTCGCTGTTGGGCATCCGCGCCGGGGTCCAGTTGGACGCGGTCGACCACGCCGTGCTGGTGGCTCCGCTCCACGTGATTGAGCATGTGACCGTCGGCGTGAACGACACGGTTGCCGGTGACGATCGCAGACCGCCCGTGTTGGTGGCATACACCGACACGACATAGGTGACGCCGGGGGTGAGATCGGTGAGTTCCGTGCCAGTCGATGACGCTGGGACGGTTTGGGTCGTGATAGCGGGATCCGTGACGATCGTGTAGCTGCTCAATGCCGAGCCACCCGTGCTAGTCGGCGCCTGCCAGTTGAGTGTGGCTGACCGTCCGTCGTGGGCGCTTACGACTTCGAGTTTCTGCGGCGCGTTGAACGGTTTGCCGACCGTGACCGTGGTTTCGCCGATGGCGCCAGCGCTATCCCGTGCGATCACGCTGAGCGTGCGTCCCACCGGCGCTACGGCCTGCAGCAGGCCGGAGCTGCTGATGGTATCGCCTGCTCCCCCTAGCACGGTCCAGGTCACCGGGAAGCTCTGGCCGTCGCTGCGCGTCGCTTTGAACTGCTCGCTACCGCCGACAGGCACGGAGGGACTAGGCGGCGAGACGGTCAAGAAGGCGCCCGGCGGCTTGGCGATCACGAAGGAGGGGAACGTGAGGTGTGCGATCTGTGCCTCGAGTGAGGCGTGAAAGCCGAGCAGGTCGATGTCCCATCCAGCCTTCAAATTGAGCGAAGGGACTAGCGAGAAGTAATCTTGCCCGGCCGATGGGTCAGGGTTCAGGGTCGCCTGCAGGTTCTCGGCGGCTTCGAAGTTAGGGCCGGTGGCGTCGTAGAGGTCAAGCTGGGGCTGCTCGGTGAAACCTACGCTTGCGCTTGCCGAGAGGTTCTCGAGCGGGTTGCCAGACACGGTCAGCGGTGTGGAGATGTTCTTCACTGAGAGCGTTCCTGGTTGGTGTGAGCTCCATGATGCCTGTGCGCCGATCCTGATCGAGGCCGTTACCTGTGTGCTGATCTGCCCCGAGGCGTTCAGGTAAATCGGGATCTTGGGCACGACGATCACCGGAACCGGTCCGATCTGAAAGTCCTCCGGCTCACCGTCGATCTCGCCGATCTTCTTCGACAGCGATCCCTGCAGAGTTGCTGCCAGCGCGGCTTTGACGGTGACCGAGGCGGATGCTGTGACGTTTGCTCCGTTGGGCACGTCGAAGAAGCCGGTCGTCACCGCGATATCGACTCCCACGCTGGGGGTCACGTCGAGCTCGCCGGACACCTTCAGCGGACCCGATCCGTATTCGATCCCAAGGACGAGTTCCCGGCTGAAGCTGACGCTCAGGGCGGGTTTGATCAGGCGGATACCCGGGAGCGCCGGCTTGAACGTCGCCGCGGGTTCGCTCGATGTGCTCAAAGGGTTCAGCGTGCTCGCGATCGAGAGTCCGGTGAACGCTTGTGAGAGTGCGGCCTGCGCGATGCCCACGACGTAGCTGCCGGAGCTCTCTTTAGTCACGCTCTCTACGGTGTCCAGCAGGCCCTGCGGTGCTGCTGCGGCCGGCCCGGCGACGATGACCTGCCCGACTTTCAGGGTCGTGACCTGCGTCGGCACCGGAGTAGTCCAGGTCAGCTGTTCGTTTTCGTCAGAGGACAGTGCAGCCATCGTGGGCGAGCTGAGCGCGACGGTAGATGATGTCGTCGAGGTTAGTGGCGAAACTGGCTGACCGGCCGAGCCTGACGTGCCGACGCCGGCGGCGTTCACGGCCGCGATCGAGAAGGACCAGAAGGCGTTTGTGGGCGTGAGCCCGCTGATCGCGAGGTTGGTAGCGGTGCCCGCCGCGCTCACCGTCGTCGGTTTTGCTTCCGGCGCTGGCACCCACTGGCCGCTTTCATTCTGCACGACCTCTTCATAGGTGATCCGGTACGCACTGATGCTCGCGCCGCCGGTGTCGGCCGGAGGCTGCCAAGAGAGGTCCACTTCACCGGTTCCCGATGGCGCGGCCGTGACCTGTTCCGGCGCGCCGGGTGCGTAGGTGGCCGAAGGTACTCCCGAGCCACTCGCCGCACTCGAGGAGCCGACAGAGTTCTGGGCTACTACCGAGACGGAGTAGCTCGTCCCATCCGTCAGCCCCGAAAGTGTCGCCGATGTGGCCGACGCGCCTGCGCTGACAGAGATCGTTGATTCGCCCGCGCTTGCCTTGATCACATAACCGCTCAGTGCCGCGCCACCCGTGGAGGCGGGCGCTGACCACGACACAAGCAGCGAATGTTCGCGTCCGAGCACCGAGGTGATCAGCGGTGCTCCTGGCACCTGTGCTGGAAACGGAGCAAATGGATTCGAGTTAGAGCTCCATGCGCCTTGGCCGGCCTTGTTGATGGCGCTCACGCGCGCAACGTATGCGGCCCCTACGCACAGGCCGCCGACGAGCGCTGCGCTGTTGGAGCTGGAGGCCGACACCGTCACGGTGGAGCATCCGCTCGGCAGTTTCGTGCCTGGGGCGGCCATTGCCTGAACCGAATAGGAGGAGACTTCGGCCGACGCTGGGTCTGGGGACCATGAAACCAGGCCGCCGAGGCCCTGCGGCGATACCGACTCCAGGAAGGGAGCCGGCGGCACACTTGCCGCTCTGGCTGCTGCAACGTCGAAAGACCAGGCAGTGCCCAGTGACACCAAAGCCGCGAGTACTCCCATTACGCCCGTCCGTCGCACAAGTCACCCCCGAAGTCGATTCGAAGCACGTCGTCCGATGTACGCAGCCGACGAGCCAAGCGGCGTGATCCTAATCAGATCCCAACTGCTAGGAGTGCCGATAGACCGACTGATCGTCACAAATAGGACATATCAGCCCAATTTGCGATCATTCACAATCCTCCCGCGATTGAGCAGGCCCAAGCCGCTCAGCGTTCGGGGTCAAATCATGCTTGTGACGCTGCGCAATCGCCACGGCCACGCTCGATCGCCGGGATGCTCGCGCGGATAAAAGCGCAGCATCTAATCTTGTCGCTATATGCAGATGTTGTGTTCCAAGCTCCTGCGCACCCGACAAGACGGCCTCATCGAGGCTCCTCTGCAGTTCGGAATCGAGCGATGAGCAAGACTCCGGCACGCCGAGCAGCCCAGGCGCCGGATCATTACCCGGAGTTCCTTGCTGGGCTCAAGGGCCGGATTGCGGCTGCCCGCACGACCTGCGGCGTGAGTTCCCCGACGTGACCGGGTTCTCGAGGTCGAACCTCCATTACATGCGCAGCTTCGCTGATTCCTGGCCGTGCGAGCGAGGCAGCGAAGAAATTGTCCAACAGCCCGTGGACAATTGCCATGGGGGCAGAACATCGCGCTGATCACCAAGCTCACAGACGGCGATGCCCTGCCGTCGCCGAAGCGCGCCGCGGCTATCGCAGACCAGTGGTTCTGGTCCAGGTACACCACCGGCCGGCCGGCACGAAGCTCGCTGACCGGACGTCGGGTCTCACGCAGCTCGACGCACGCCTCCTCACTGCCGGGAAGACCGATCGCCAACTCATGGCGGCCCGGGACATCCTGACTCGCTCGATGTTCGTATCCGTCTCCAGCATGCCTGCGGGCATCGAAATCGTCGCAACCTGGCGGTACTCAGGCGCGTCGACAGCGTGCGACTATGAAGGTCAATTTCAAGGGTGGACACGTCCATATGCTGCACGCTAGCTGGTGCAGCAGTCCGTCAGTCGACATCTTCGGCTTCGGCTGGAACGCCGAACAACAGCTTCTGAATCCGGCTGGCTCCGCCGGAAGAGACTGCCGCTATTACCACTGCGGAACGTAGTGATTGTTCGTGTATTTGGCCGACATGCATCACTGTTCTGTGCCTGGCCGAAGGACAGAGATCCTTGCCGTGCCTATGGCAAAGGCTTTCCCTGGGGCCGAGAGCGCGAGCGTAACCGGATCAAGCTCCGTCCGTCGCATGAAGCCGTTTTGTCCAGGCTGGACCTGCCGACGGTAGCGCCCAGCTATCTAGCGAGGGTTCGGCGCGGCGCGCTCGGCGGTGGAGGAGAACATGACCAAGTGCTCGTCGCCGCCTTGCTACGGACCAGGAGCCGGACTAGACCTAGACCAGACCGAACTCGCAGCGCCCGCTCATCTATCGTCCTCTGGGGTCTCTTCGCATATGCGAACCTGGCTGATGTAGTCGCGCACCAGCCCTTCACGCGCCTCAATGTCTTTTTCAATTTCGCCGCGCTGAACTGGACCTACGCCGGAGAGCCTTTCCCGCTTGCGTTGGATCTCGTCGCCCTCTTCGGAGATTTTCGTCCTAAGGTT
The DNA here is from genome assembly GCA_036513795.1 of Solirubrobacteraceae bacterium. Taxonomy (GTDB): domain Bacteria; phylum Actinomycetota; class Thermoleophilia; order Solirubrobacterales; family Solirubrobacteraceae; genus Palsa-744. Next base: position 4,834 of record DATBYJ010000274.1, read on the forward strand.
CTCGATTTCGCCCGGTGGACAGCCCATCGTCGTCTACCTCCTGCGCTGTTTTTTTGTGGGTCGGTCACTGTGGAGCGCCGCACCCATAAATCGGGATGATACGCGCTAGACGAACCGTTGGCTGTTCGGAAGACTCTCGGAGTCGGGGGCCGTGTTCCTGAGCGACCGGCCGAGGTCGCCTCCGTTCTCGCTGGCCTGCCAATCGGCGGAAGCCGATGCGCGGCCCGAGACGCGCGGCCAGCGCCCCCATGACAACTGGCCTCGGATCGAGGCCGTGCGCAAGGCTTGGGCGTCCGTCGGTGCGGCGTTCGTGGTGAGTTTCGCGCTGTGCGGCGCGAGGTGGTCGGCTCGACGGCTACTACTAGCCCTAGGGCCGATGTTGAGCCGACGTACTAGATCCCCTGCGACCATCAGCTGGCGTGGCCGGTAGTCGGGGCGCCACGCGCCGATGAGATCTGGAGTCGATCCGGCCTATACGCGACGGCGGCCCGGATCGCCTGGCTCAGCTTGACCGTTCGAGGCGCTGCGCTAGCGCGCGTAGGGCAGATCGCCCGAGGGGCCCTGCAGCCCTCGCGGGCCAGGTGGGCCTGCTGGCCCGGCTTGCCCAGGTGGCCCAGGGATGTAACGCGTCCAGACCTGCGTTTCGTCGAGGGGTTTGGGTGTCGCGGCTGCGCCGTAGGAGAACATAAGCATCCCCGCCATAATGAGCAAAGCACCCAGCGCCACCAACCTTCGAGCGGTCGTGAAGCGTCCCATCGCCTCGTTGAAGAACGCGAGGCCGCGCAGGCCGCGTATCGGCTGGTTGATCATGCGGTAGTGGAAGCTGTGGAAGTCCGTCGCGCGTTTCAGTGCTGCGAGGTGTGCCTTTGACAATGGCTCGTCGGGGTCGCGCGTGTCCCTGAGTGCTTCCTGGTAGTGCAGGTCGGCGTCCTGTGTGGCAGTCTGGGCTCCCCGGAAGTTCGTCACGAGATCTGGCAGCGTGCTGGCCGTCGCGAGGAGCAGCGTGTCGTCCGCGAGGACGTTTGGGGCAACGAGCTTTTCCATGCGAGCGAGGCTGAGGTAGCTGGGCGTGAGGACGCGGGACACGCTGAAGATGGCCATTGCGATGCCAGCGAAAGCGATGAGGGCGCCCGCGATCGCCCAATCCAGTCGGCTGCCCTGAGCTTCGCCGAAGTTCGAGAGCGGGATACTCGCCGCCAACGCGGCACCGACGGCGGCGAACGCGGCAATCAGCCACTTCGCGGTTTCCCGGATCCGGTTGACGGCATCCTCGTACTGCGGGACTCGCGGGTCACCGCTCGCGGGTGTAGCTGCGGGCGCTGGCGGGGTTGTTGGAGTCGCGGTGGGTGTCGGGGTTGCTGTTGGTTTGGGCGGTGAAGCCAACGGAGTGCTCCCTCCGTGGTCTGGTTCTAGTCGTCAGCGAGTTTGATGACGACACCGGGGCCGATCGCCAGCGCAGCCTCGACGACGTCGATCAGAAACCCGGGGTCTGAGAGCAGGGCCGGCTGCGCGATTTGAAGCAGGATCGTCCGGTCCTCGGGAGCGTCCTCGAGCAGCCGGGCAGCGGCAACGATGCCGGTGTCCTTGTCAGTGGGTGCGACGTTTACCACCCATGGGTCTTCGACCCCGGCCGTGACCCCAACCCGCCAGTCTTCTTCGAGGTCAACTGAGTGAGGCAGAGGAAAGGCATCCGGAATGAGGCCCACGTCGTGCGTGACGATGACCAGCCGGGATGAGCGCCTTCCGCGCGACGACATCGAGATAGCCCCCGCCAGAGACCGTAACTGGCGACTGACAGGTTGTCAACGTCTTGCGCTCGCCGTCACTCCTGGAGACGGCGCTGGCGCCGCTCCGCACCATCCCTGATGTGATGCAGTATCCAGACGCCGGCTTCGCTCGCGTCGGTCACAAGTCGATAACTAGACGGATGTCGAGACATGGGATGTTCTAAAGCATGGCGGCGGAGTTGCCTTACCGGGACGGAGCGCGGACGTAGCAGGAACCCTCGTGTCGCAGCGCTGAGCGCAGCCGTCCCAACGCCTCTGGTTGAGCGCAACGTCAGCAGCGGCGACGCTGCACCGCGACAATCGCGTGGCCGGGCGCGCTGTCGAGATTCCACGAGCGCGTTGGCTTCAAAAGACGTCTAAGAAATTCTCAAATGAGTTTTAGACGAATTACGCCGACCCGATCGTCCAACGGGCTGTTGGACAAATGCGGTTTCGCACACGCACACTGCGCTGACCAGCACAGACGTGCGCGCATCCTCGATCGCGGCGTGGATGGGTGGCAGGCCGGGGGATCGAGGTCGCGATCGGTGGCGGTGGCTGAAGTGCAGGCGCTTATCGCGCTAGGAGCAGCCTGTCTGGCGCGGGCTCTGCGGGCGCGAGATCGAAGATCATGACCTGCTTGCCGACGTCCGTCAGCGCGAGCACCCGGTCGACCGGGGCAGGCCCGCGCACCATCAGCAGCCGTCCCCCGTACCGTCGCGAGTCATGGGCGGCGTCGAGAATGACGTGAACGCCTGAGCTGTCGATGAAGCACAGCTCACGCAGATCGAGCACGACCATACGCACGGCGCGCTGCGCTTCTCCCACCATTTGGCGAAACTGCGGCGAGGTGGCAACATCCAGCTCGCCGGCAACTTGCACCCAGGCTGCATCCCAGCCACCTATCTGCCACGAGCATACAAACGGCGGCGCGCCATACTCACGAGCAATGGTTGTACTGCCAACGGCTGCGACTTGGGGCATCTGGACTCCTAGCGGGTTGCATTAGCAAACGCCGGAAGTCAGGTTGTGTTGCCGTCCCCGTGGGGGCGACCGCAATAATGCCCTCCTTCACTAAGTGTAGCGCCGATCGCGCCTGTGGGCAACCCGCGAGCGCGTAGCCCTAGATGATTGATTCCACGGGGGTTCATGCGGTGTAGTTGACGAGTGCGCGGCTGGGTCGGCCGAGTTGGTGGTTGAGGGAGATGGCAGCGGCGAGGCAGAGGAGGCGTTGAAGGATTCGCTCGCGGAGGCCGGGGAGCGTTCTGGCGCCGTGACGCTCGAGTGTGAGGGTGCCCTTGCAGCTCCAGAAGATGGACTCGATGCGCTGGCGGATCGGTGCGAGGTGTGGGCCACGGCCAGGCTCGTCTTTGCGTCTCGGTCTGATGATCGTGGCGTTCATGTCGCTGACGCGGGCGGCGAACTCGCGTCCTGCGTAGCCCTTATCGCCGATCAGTGTGACCGGGCCTTGGCGGCGGGTGCGGGCGAGCAGCTCAAGCGCGACGTCGCGCTCATCGCGTTTGGGGGAGGCGACCGTGACCGCTCGGGGTGTCCCGTCGGGCGCGGCCAGCAAGTGCAGGCGAAAACCCCAGAAGAACCGGGAATGGCTGGCGCAGTAGCCATAGTCAGCGGCGTCTCCCAGTGCGGAGCGCTTGACTGTCTCGCGGCTTCTGGCGCACTCGACAGGCGTGGAGTCCACGAGCAGCAGATCGTCGTAGAACCCCGGGCTCTGGCTGGCGAAGACCTCCATCAGCCACTCAAGGGTGTCCGTGAGGCGCCGGCGGCGCTTGAAGTAGCCCGCCTGCCCGGGAATCCGCGGGAACAGGTGGCGCAGATGCTTGGAAGCGACCGCCAGGAACCTACGGTCAGACGGTATTCCCATGATCGCTTGGGCCACGCACAGCGTTACGACTTCCGCGTCTGTGACCATCCGTTTGGCGTTCCCCGGCCGCTCAGGCAGGAGATCGTCAGCCGTGACATAAACGGCAGTAAGCAGCAGGTCGAGGTCGGCGTCCATCGAGACCCTCCTTCGGTCGACGGTGTGTTTGAGCACCGCCGACTTCGACCCTGCTGCCCATAAACCCTCGAAAACCACGGCCACCACCGTGGAATCAATCATCTAGATGGCGATGGCAGACGGTCCGGAGGCGGGGATCTCGTGGTCGTCTAGGAGATCGGTGGGCGCGAGGATGAAGACCTCGCACATCAGGTCCGGGTCCTGCTGGTTGCCGCTCATGAAGCCGATCACCCGCTTCTCGGTGGCGTCTTCGATCACCTTGGCGAACCGTTCACGCATAACCTCCTGGAACTCCATGCGTTGCTGGATCACCGCCTGCCCGCGGCCACCGTCGAGCAGCGTCTGCTCCACGCGCGAGAAGCCTCCTCGCAGCACGCACACCACCAGGTCGTCCTCGTAGTAAGACTTCGCGCGAGTCGGCCCACGCCCGTAGAACTCCTTCAGCAGAGCGACCATCCCGTCGGAGATCGCCGTGAGTACATCTCCATGGCTCATCTTGCTCTGGAGCTCGCGTGGTGGATTCATCGCGAGTGGATCTTAGCCCGCTGGATTGCTCACAGATGCAAACCGCATCGCGCTAGGCTGGAAGCTGATCGCTCGTCGGGTTCTCGCCCTTCTGCCTCGCGCGCGGACCACACCGGAGGACGAGAGAGACAGGCCACATGCTGGCACCCGAACCTCCGCTCGAGGGCGATGAGCTGCTTGAAGCTGTTACCGAGGCGATGGTGGCGCTTCACCGCCGCTACTACCACCGCAAGCCCGTGACCGCCAAGACCAGGATGCTCGGCGATGACCTCCTCGCATGTGTGCTCGGCGGCGTCTACACGGACGTCGAGAAGACAATGATCGAGATCCAGCGTGCCCCGACCGTCAGGGACACCCGCAACGCCTTCCAGAACGCGATGCAGCAGAAGTTCATCGCGCAGGTGGAGTGCCTCTCCGGCCGCAGCGTCACCGCGTTCATCTCCGACAGCCACATCGGCCCCGACATCGAGATCGAGCTATTCATGCTCACTCCACCCGCGTGATGACCAGGACAAGTGCTCGCCGGCCTCCGCAGATCCCACGGGCGTCGCGTCGGCGGTTTGCTCGAACGGGCTCTGGGTAAGTACGCCGCGAATCCGAGGAAGGAGCAGCGATGGGGTTTGACCAGTACCACGAGCCGCCCGGCGAGCTGTCGGCGAAAACGCGGACGTTCGCGCGGATGTGCGCCTCACTGACCGAGGAGGCCGAGGCAATTGGCTGGTACGAGCAGCGTCTATCGGTCGAGAGCAGCGAGGACGCCAAAGCAATCATGGCGGACGCTCAGAAGGAGGAGTTCAAGCACTTCTCGATGGATCTCGAGTTCCTGCTGCGCCAAACTCCCGTATGGCGCGAAATCGCTGAAGGCATCCTTTTCAAGGACGGAGACATAGTCAAGCACGCTGACGATGCCGAGGGGGCCGCCGAGTGAGCAAGTCGACGCGAGCGATCTGACTGTCCGCCATTGGAAGCGCTCGCCGCCGCGGTTGCATTGGCCTGTGGCGAGAATGACCGCGCGCTCGTCGTCGGCGAGCACCCGTGGACGGTGATGCGGAATGTCGCGTCAGACAGCTCGCGTCGGCGGAGGAAGTGGCGCAGCACGTCGCGCGCACACCGCCTCTATCTGCTTAGCCTGGATCCACCGGCTGACTGGCTGATCGGGGGTGGTTGATGGCGTTGGCGGGGTTTTTCGGGTGTTCCGTGGATAGTGGTCAGTGTGGGG
>DATBYJ010000275.1:0-12031 GCA_036513795.1 Solirubrobacteraceae bacterium
CGTCGTTCTTGACCCACACCTCGCGCAACCCAAGGCGCTCGGCCAGCCGGTCGGCGCGGATCAGTGGCGTGCAACCAGCCGGTAGACCGACGCGCGAGGCCAGACGACCCGACGGTCCTGGAGGTCCCCCCGCTAGCGGCAGGAAGTCCGCGTAGCGCCAGATGTTCTGCGGACCACCCTGGATACGACGGCGCAACTCGCCCACGTCGAGCGTCGAGCGGTCGTAGTCGTAGGCCACCTCAAGCGGCCCAAAGCACTGCTCGCAGACGTAAAGCGCCTCTAGCGGATACTGCGCCTTGCACTCCTTGCACTGAAGATGACTGACAGCCATTTGGGGCTCCTTCGCGTTAACCTTCGCCTTGTCACGTGTGGCGAAGGGCGCGGAGCCCAGCCACACATCACCTGGAATTGGCACCTTCCCGCCTGTGACATTGGCGGTGGTTGCCGGGGTTTCGCAGGGCCAGGCCCTCCACCCCTCTCGATGTGTCCATCTGTGGTTCGGAAGTCTAGCAATCCTATCGGCGAACACAAGGCATAGCGTGAGCGGTGTTCTACCGTCGGGTAACGCTCGCCAACTGCCGGTGTAGGCGATGACGGTGAGTTCCTACACGTACGAGCACGATCAGCGCGCTGCCGATCGCCAAGCGCCTTTCCGCTTCGCTTCCCCGGCCAGTAAGCGGCGCATGCTGATCATCGTCAACCCATACGCCACAACTGTCTCCGACCGGCTTCGTAACCTCGTCGTATACGCGCTGCAAGGTCGCTTCGAGGTTGACGCGGTCGATACAGAGGCTCGTGGGCACGCCACCGAGCTCTGCCGCGAGGCAGCACACGAGGGCTATGACGTGGTCGTCGCGTTTGGCGGCGACGGCACCGTCAACGAAGCCGCCAACGGGCTGCTCGGCTCCCCCACGCCGCTGTGCTGTCTGCCGGGCGGCTCCGCCAACGTGTTCGCCAAGATGCTCGGCATCCCCGGCGATGTCGTCGACGCCACCGAGCACCTACTAGCGATGGCTGATGACTGGCGCCCGCGCATGGTCGATCTAGGAGTCGTCAACGGCCGCTACTTCACGTTCTCCTCCGGCCTCGGGCTCGACGCCAGCGTTGTCGAGCGCGTCGACGCGAACCCCAAGATGAAGGCCCGTCTCGGGCCCTACTTCTTCACCTGGGTGGCAGTCACCACATTCCTGCGCCGCTATCTTCTGCGTCCTCCCCGTCTGGAAGTCGACGCCGCCGGCAAGACACTCGCGGGCGTCACTGCCATCGTGCAGAACGGCTCGCCCTTCACCTACTTCCAGGATCGCCCCATCCACATCAGCGACGGCGCAGCGCTCGACTCCGGCGCGCTCGCCGGCGGCGTTCTCCACCGCGCGAGCCTGCCCTCGATGATGTCGATCGCCTGGCGCGCCTTCTCGCCCCGCGCGCGTGTGACCGGCAACCGGCAGATCAGTGGGCTCTCAGACATCAGCGAGCTGACGGTACGCAGCGCCGACGGCCGCCCGCTACCCCTTCAAGTCGACGGCGACTACCTCGGCGATGTCGATGAGGCGCACTACTCAATCATGCCGCGAGCACTCAACGTCATCGCCTAGGCCAGTCGCATCGCCCGGAGACGAACGGCGAACTCCTCATAAACCCTGCTCCACGCCCAAATGGTCGGCGCTTTGCGTCTACGCCGCCGCCGCACCGGGCGTCACCCGATAGGCGTCAAACACCGACTCGGTATTGCGCAAGCGCGTGATCGCGCTCTTCAGCGAGTGTGTGTCTGCTACCTCCACCACGAAGCGGTTCTTGACCATCGGCGGCAGCGACAGGCAACGCGCTTCCATGATGTTCGCGCCCGACTCCGAGAACGCGCGCGAGAGGTCCGCCAGCAGGTGATGGCGGTCCCACGCATCGATCTGGATTTCCACGACAAAGCCCGTCGACTGGTCTCCTTCCCACGCTACGCTCGTGAAGCGCTCAGGGCTCTTGCGTAGCAGCGTCGCATTGGGGCAGTCTTCGCGGTGAATCGTGATGCCGCGACCGAGCGAGATGTAGCCGACGATCTCATCCCCCGGCACCGGACGGCAGCACTTGGCCAGGCGCAACATCACGTCCTCTACGCCTTCCACCCTGATCCCATACTGGTTCGATGACTTTGTCGGGCGCCGCCTGGCACGTCCAACGCGCAAAAGATCCGCCGCGGTGTCCTCACCGTCGGCGGCCTCGCCCTGCTTCAGGCGCTGCATCACCTTGTTAACCACCAGCTTCGGGGAAATCTTGGCGGCGCCCAGCGCAATGTAGAAGTCATCGGCCTTGCGGTAGCCCACCTCCCGGATCACGTCCGCCAACAGCGCCGAGCCGGTGATCTTCTGCGCCGGCAGACCCTGTTTGCGCAGGTGCTCCTGTAGCAACTCCCGCCCGGTGTGCTCGGTGTCCTGGCGCGACTCAGCCTTGAACCACGCCTTGATCTTGTTACGCGCACGCGTCGTCTTGACCATCGCCAGCCAGTCACGCGAGGGGCCGCGCTCGCGCTTGGCGGTGAGGATCTCGACGATGTCACCCGAGCGCAGCTCATAGTGCAGCGGCACGATTTTCCCGTTCACGCGCGCGCCCACACAACGGTGGCCGATCTCCGTGTGCACCTCGTAAGCGAAGTCAAGCGGTGTTGCGCCCGCCGCCAGCGACTTCACTTCGCCCTTGGGCGTGAAGACGTACACCTCCTCCTCGAACAGGTCCGTGCGCAGCGTCTCCATGAACTCGCGCGGGTCGGAGAGGTCCTTCTGCCAGTCAAGCATCGAGCGCAGCCACTTGAGCTTTGCGTCCTCGCCGCCGCCCGGCCAGCCCGAATGCTGCGGCCCGTCACCGGCACCAGGCTGCTTGTACACCCAGTGCGCCGCCACCCCGAACTCGGCCATCTCGTGCATCTCCTGGGTGCGGATCTGGATCTCCAGCGGCCGCCCCTCGGGCCCAATCACCGTCGTGTGCAATGACTGGTACATGTTGAACTTCGGCATCGCGATGAAATCCTTGAAGCGACCCGGCAGCGGCTTCCACAGCGAATGGATCACGCCCACCGTGCCGTAGCAGTCCTTCACCGAGTCGACGATCACCCGCATCGCCGTCAAGTCATAGATCTCGTTGAACTCGCGGCCCTTCTTGGTCATCTTCGAGTAGATCGAGTAGAAGTGCTTGGCGCGCCCCGCGATCTGAGCCTGGATACCCATCTCCGCCAGCTCGCTGCGCAGGTACTCGCCCGCCTCGGTCACGTAGTGCTCGCGTTCGTCGCGCTGCTGGGCGACCAGGCCCTTGATCTCCTGGTACTTGCGCGGGTGCAGCGTCGCGAACGCCAGATCCTCCAGCTCCCACTTGATCGCGTGGATACCCAGCCGGTGTGCAAGCGGCGCGTAGATGTCCAGCGTCTCGCGTGCCTTCTCCATCTGCTTCTGCTTGGACATCGCGTCGATCGTGCGCATGTTGTGCAGACGGTCGGCCAGCTTGATCAGGATGACCCGCACGTCCGTGGCCATCGCCACCATCATCTTGCGGTAGTTGTTCGCCTGCGCCTCGTCGTGAGACTGGAAGGTGATGCCCGTCAGCTTCGTCACCCCGTCGACGATCGCCGCGATCTCCTCGCCAAAGCGCTCACGTACCTCCTCGATCGACGCGGAGGTGTCCTCGACGGTGTCGTGCAGCAGCGCCGCACACAGCGTCTCCGTGTCCAGGCGCATGCTCGCGCAGATCCGCGCCACCCCCACCGGGTGCACGATGAAGTCCTCGCCCGACTTGCGCCGCTGCGCCGCATGATGCTCGCATGCGAACACGAACGCATCCTGTACGCGCTCGCGATCGATGTCGACCGCTGAGTCGGCCGCATGCTCGGAGACGATCGCGAACAGATCGCTCAGCAGTCTCCGCTCGGACCCGTCCAGAACGTCTGCAACCTGAGTGCGCTTGGGATCCTCAGCGATAGCCATAGTCAAAGGTTAGGGGACTGTCAGCCCGGATTGAAGTAGATCTTCACGGAAGCGCAAACAGCACCAGCTCCCCCGTCTCGATCTCCTCGGCCTGTATCCCCGTTTCCGTGGGCGCTAGATCCTCATCTACCGGCGCCAGCACCTGCGCGACGGCCTGACGAAGGAGCAAGCGTGGCTCGCTGACCCCGTTCCATTCGTTGACCTCCAGGGCGACCGTCGCCTGCACAGGCTCGCCATCCGGTACGTCCAGGCGCCCACCGCAGCCGAAGGCCACAGCCCGCGCCCGCACACCACCAGATTCCACCGAGAAGCGGACGTGCTTGCCTTCGCCCATCGGCCTCGAATCGCGAAACACCGCATCCTCGAGCATCAACGAGACCGTCGGGTTACCGCGCCCAAACGGGGCGAGCTGCTGCAGCTCCTCAGCGAGCCCCATGCCCAGCTCCGGGCCTTTCACAATCGCGTCAACGCGCTCCACTGGGATGAGATCCCCTGGGCACAGAATCGCCTCCGCGTGGGCATCGAGGACCGCCGCGAACTCCGCTACCCGTCCCCGCTCGATCTGCACGCCTGCAGCCGCGCGATGGCCACCGTAGCCAAGCAGGCTCCCCGCGCACGCAGTGAGGCCCGCCAACAGATCGAACGACTCGATGCTGCGTCCCGAACCCCTCCCCTCCGCTCCATCCAGAGCGATCATCACCACTGGCCGGCCACTGCGCTCGACCAGCCGCGAGGCGACGATCCCGATCACGCCCGGGTGCCAGCTGTCCCCAGCTAGCACGTATGCCGCCCGCGCGCCAAGCTCTGCCATCTGCGCTTCGGCCTCAAAGCGGATGCGCTGCTCGATTTGCCGACGCTCATGGTTGGCGCCGTCCAGCTCGCGAGCGATCTGCTCGGCCCGCTTGGGGTCTGATGTCAGGATCAACTCCAGGCCGGCATCCGCCCGATAAAGCCGCCCGGCAGCGTTCAGGCGCGGCGCCAGCGCAAAGCCAAGCGCGCGCTCGTTGACCTTCGCGCTGTCCACTCCCGCGACGGACATCAGCGCCCGCAGACCTGGCTTGGTTGTCGCGGCGAGAGCACGCAGGCCACGACGCACAAGCGTGCGATTCTCCCCCGTCAACGGCATCACGTCGGCGACAGTCGCAAGGGCCACCAGGTCGAGATCGCGGTGCAGCTCGCGCGGATCGCGCCCGCCCGCCATAAACAGGGCCTGCGCGAGCTTGTACGCGACGGCTGTCGCACACAGCTCCGCGCAGGGGTAGCCGCACAGTGCCGGGTGCACGATCGGAGCTTGCGGCAGCGCGCCGTCCGCGCGCGGGGAGTGGTGGTCAGTGACGACCACCTCCATGCCCAGGGCCTGTGCCGCCGCAACCTCCTCCACGGCTGTGACCGCGCAGTCGACCGTTACGAGCAGCCGCGTGCCGCGCGCGGCCAGCCGCTGCACCGTCTGCGCGTTGAGCCCATAGCCGTCGCTGGCGCGGTCGGGCAGGTAGTAGTCCACGTCCGCGCCCAGCTCGCGCAGTGCCCGCACCAGCACCGCCGTCGAGCAGATGCCGTCTACGTCGTAGTCACCGTGGACGGTGATCCTCGAACCCGCAGCAACGTTACGCAAGATCACGTCGACCGCGCCGTCGATGCCGCGGAACTGCTGCGGCAAGTGCTCCTCCGTGCTGGCCAGGAAGGCGCGGGCCCGCTGTGGGTCAGCATAGCCCCGGCGCACGAGCACCTGGGCCAACGGGGCGCTTACCCCGAGGTCATGGAGCAGACGCTGAACGTCATCCGCGGGGCAGTCAGGGATCTCGAAGCGACATGTCGGCACCCCGGCGAGAGTACGGCCGGGGTGGGACGGAACGGCGGCAGACAGCACTGGGGCCGGGCTCGCGCGCCCCGATGGCGGCGATACCCGGCCTCAGCGAATGCAGGGTCCTATGGTTTGGCGAGAACCTGGAAGACGGGCTGGTAGCCTGCCCCGCCCACTTCTTGGAGTGCACCCCTGACGTACGTGTCTTCAGGGAACGGGATTACGCCCACCGAGGGAACTCCCCCATCGAGCGGAGGATCTGGGACGAATTCTCCGTCCCATTCCTTGTATGAAGTCTGCACGCCGATGTTCACAACATCGTTCGGGTTGTCGCTTTCCGTATCAGTGAACATGACGATCGCTGTTTCAGGCAGAACCGCTGCGGGCGAGAAATGTTTGAATTTGACCGTCGCCAGGTAGCCGCCGACGTCACAGTTCACGCCGAAGCCCTTGCCTTCAGGGGTGGGCGGGCATGCCACGTTCGTAGACGGACGGTAGGGGATCTTGAAGGTCTCTGTCGAGGATGCGACCAGTGCCCCGAGCGTATTGCCGGCTCCGACTTCATAGACACTGGCTGTCAGTTTGTACGGGAACTTCTTGCCCAGGTGCGGGGTGTAGCAGGTTTCGAGCTGGTAGACCCCATGTTCGCATGTGAAGCTGTCTACCTGCGCGATCATGCTCTTGATCACTCCCGGACGGTGTGAGAATTCGACGATTCCGCCGAAGGGAAATTCAAATGGGGCGGCCGAGTAGGTGTCCTGGTTCGGATGCCCGTTTACTTCGGCCGGCACTGTGTTGAGGTCGCTGTAGACGACTTTACCCGCGGCACTCGCTGCCGCGGCGCTCATCGCCAGGGCCACGACCGCGACCACACCCACGACTGTCACCCGCCGCATGCGGTTGACTGGAATCTTTCCGTTCATCTGGTCTCCACTCCATAGAATTGACGCGGACGGCCGAGCGCCACCCGACGCGCGTTCATCGCACTGGCGCGGTCATCTCCACCCGCGCAGAGGCTTGCAACGTGGGGCACTCTATGCGAAAGACGGAAACAATGTCAGCTCACTTGTACTATTTCAGTACTCGGGCTGTCCTATTTCTCAGAATCTTCACTCGGGCAATGGCACGGATTGTCCGTGCGCACGTTCGCGGCGCATGCCCTCGAGGTAGATCAGCGCGATCCCAATCAGCGCACCGGGGACGGCATAGAGCACAACGCCGATGTTCGTGGCCTTTTCGCCAGGAATCTGCAGTGCTGAGACCTTCACGCCGTAGATGATCAACCCCACCACGATCGAGCCGACCAGCGAGCCCACGAACGCCCCCACAATCCCACCCCAGAAGCGGTCTGGCATGAAGATCGTGAAATGCCAGATCGCAAGCCCCATGATCACCCAGCCAAGCAGTCCCATCAGCGAGCCCTCCCATGACGTTTGTTACGACGCCCACGGCTCTTCTGGCGCGGCTTGGGATCTTCCTTGAGCACCAGGTCCTCTGGTGTGAGGTCCGCGGCTGGATCGCGGTCGGGTGCCGCCGGTGGCACCGCCGGTGCGCTGGCTTGCGCTACGCCTGCGCCGCGCCCGCGTCCACCGGTGGGCGCACCGTTGCTGGGCTGACCCTCGACATCGAGATCACGAACAAGTTCCTGAAACTCATCCCTGGAGAGCTGCTGGCCCGGTTCCTCGGGCGCGATCAAGTTGCCCCGTCGCGTGCGCTTGCGCTTCTGCGTCGGGTCAACGTCCTCGGGAGCGCCGGTGGCGGTCAACGCGTACGCAGGCACGGTGCCGAATTCGCGCACGATCCGCGCTCGCCGTACGCGATAGCCGGGCTCGCGCTCCTTCCAGTGGGTCAGCACCGGCGAAGCGATGAAGATTGAGGAGTAAGCACCGGACGCGATGCCGATCATCAGCGCGAAGGCGAAGTCCTGAAGCGTGGGGCCACCGAAGAACAGCAGCGCCAACACCGGCAAGAGCGTGCAGAAGCTCGTCGCCAGCGACCGCGTCACGACCTCCGACATCGAGCGGTTGACGATCTGCGAGAACGCAGCCCGCGGCATGCGTGGCACATTCTCACGTATTCGGTCGAACACGATGATCGTGTCGTACAGCGAATATCCAAGAATGGTGAGCAAGGCTGCCACCGTCGCGGTGGTGACTTCCCTTCCCGTCAGCGAATACACGCCGGCCGTGATCAGCAGATCGTGCATCAGCGCAATCAGCACTGGGATCGCGTACTTCCACTCAAAGCGCAGGGCAATGTAGGCAGAGATCACCAACAGCGATGCGATGATCGCGATCACCGCGGCGTTGGCGACCGTCTTCCCGAACGTCGGCCCAATCGAGGTCGAGGAGAAGTCCTTCGTGCCCGGCTTGAAGCCTTTGGTGCCTGGGGTGCCGCTACCGAACTTCGTGTCCAGCGCGCGTTCGATTTCGTTGACCTTTTCCGGGCGCAGCGTCTTGGTGGAGATCTGGTAGCCGCTGCCACCGACGCTCGCGTTGGTGTATTTCTGCACCTGCGCAGTCGAATACCCCTCGGCACTCAACACGTTCGACACTTCAGACGCCGAGACGTGCTTGATGAAGGCCGTCTGAATGCGGGTGCCCGACTTGAAGTCGATCCCGAAGTTCAGGCCTTTGCCGCCGATCGCGAGCGCCCCGATCAAAAGAATCGTGCCCGACATCGAAAAGAACCACTTGGAGGCGCCCATGAAGTCGAAGGTCCAGCCTTTGCGCTTTTTCCCTGCCCCGAGTGCCGAGGGATGGCTGACGAGACGCGAGCGACTCATCGCACCAAGCGCGGCCTGCGTGGCAAGTACCGCCGTGAACAGCGACACGAGCGTGCCGATGCCGAGTGTGAAGGCAAAACCCTTGACTTCCGCGGTCGCCAGCGCGAACAGGATGAACGCAGTCATGAACGTCACTACGTTGGCGTCGACGATCGCCGCAAAGCCGTGTTTGTAGCCAGTGGCGATCCCGGAGACAATCGATCTGCCCCCGCGGATCTCCTCCTTCACGCGCTCGAAGATCACGATGTTCGCGTCGGCGCACACTCCGATCGTGAGGATGTATCCGGCGATCCCCGGGAGCGTCAGCGTCACCGGGATCAGCTTGACCAGCGCGAAGAAGTACGCCGCGTAGATGACCAAACCGCCGACAGCGATCATGCCGAGGAAGCGGTAGAACATCAGCAGGAACAGGCACACCACAGCGAAGCCCGCCAGACCCGCCAGCAACGCCTGGTTAAGCGCCTGTTTCCCGAGCGTCGCCGAGACCTGCGAGCGGGAGATCAGCGACAGCTTGATCGGCAGGGCGCCGGACTGCAACTCGTTGGCGAGGTTCTGGGCGGAGGTGATCGTGAACCCGCCCGAGATCTCAGAGCCAGTGGAGGCATCGATCCCTTCCGGGTACTTGTTGAAGTCGATCGACGGCACGGTGATTATCTGCCCGTCGAGCACGACCGCGAAGTGCTGCAGAGCCGCTTCGTGGGAGACGCCCGGCAGTTGTGCTTCCTGGCCGCGGTGAGCGATTTCCTTCGTGACACGTTCGAAGATCGTCTTGCCGTGCGAGGTGAAGCCGAACGTCACGTTGGGCTGCCCCGTGGATTCGTCGTTGCTCTGCGTCGGGTTGGTGATGTCCGCGCCATTGAGCACCGGGTCGTCCTTCAGCACGTACCAGCTGTTCGGCGAAGCTTCGGTGATTTTGCCTTCGGCGGTTTCCACCGGGTGGGCCTGGACGAGCACCGTGCCGGGGTTGACCCGCACCGCCTTGAGCTTCGCGCCCTTCGTGGTGTAGTTGAGGGCGTTGTAGAGATCCGCTTCGCTTTCTTCAGGTCCCCGCACCACCTTTTCATGGGCGCTATCGAGCAGGTACCAGCTGCCGTAGATACAACCACCCAGCTGTTTTGGAGTGCAACCGTGCTCCCAGGTCGTATCCGTCTTTCGCAGTTCGGCCGGGCGTTTGGCGGCACGCAGGACAGCTTCGTACTGTTTCAACCCAGCGACCACGCCACCCGGGTTGTTGGGATCGCCTGTGACCGTGCCTTCGGTCGGCGCCGGCTGGCCGTTGGCGCCGATCACGTTCTTCTCCCAGTCATAGAACTGCAGCTGCGCGGTCTTGCCGACCTCGGCTTCAGCTTGGTGGACGTTCTTGACTTCCGGCAGCGCGACGTCGATTTCCTTTTCGCCCGTGCGGTTGATTTCCGGCTGGGCGACACCTAGCTGATCGACGCGCGTGCGCATGATGTTGATCGCGCGTTCGAGCGATTCCGTGTCCACTTTGGACTGCGCGGTGGGCTTGGCCTGGTAGACCAACTCGACGCCGCCCTTCAGTTCCAGACCCAGGCGCGTTTTCTTCGTGACGATCGCAGCCACCGACGCGGCAACGAGGCCAGCGACGATCAGCAGGATCAAAGTGTTGCGGCGGCGGTCGGTCATCGTCCCAATGAGACTACTTGTCCGGGGTCAGCACAAGCAACAGGCCACCATCGTCGTCATAGGCGGGGAACATGTCCGCTTTCGCGTCGGCCGCGACATCGCGTTCGCCGCTAACCCGTACCGGCACCTCCAACGCACGCACCCCCCACTCGAGCACCGTCTTCACCGGATCATCGCCGTTGGCAAAGCTCAAGCCCAGCACCTCCTCGACGCGCTGGCCGATTACAGCTTCCTCCTCGAGGCCTGTAAATGCAAAGGAATTCTTTCCGCATCCGACGATACGACCCTCGCCATCGCAGACGAAGAATGCCGCATCTGGAGCCGGATAGTAGTCGTCGAGGAGTTCGAACAGGAACGCAAAGCCGCACTTGTCGCAGCCCTTACGCTGGCGGGTGAAGCCAAGGTTGCGGTCCAGCTCGGAGGTGCGGTGTCCACAGTTTGGGCAGATGAAAGGATGGGCCATAGTGTCCCTAACAGACTACGCAAGCCGGACCGTGAAGGCGCCTCGCCGTGGATCGTTCGGCGCCCGCACCTCAGCCAGCCTCAGAACCCTTCTCAGAACAGCGGGGCCTCGGCCGGCTCCGGAGGCGCGAGCCCAAGATGTTCGTACGCGGCCGGGGTCGCCATCCTGCCGCGCGGGGTTCGCTTGATCAGCCCTTCCTGCAACAGATATGGCTCATACACGTCCTCGATCGTGTCCTGCTCCTCACCCACGGCAACGGCCAATGTCGACAGGCCAACCGGCCCGCCGCTGAACTTGGAGCAGATTGCGCTCAGGATCTCGCGATCCAGCCGATCTAGACCGCGCTCGTCGACCTCGAGCATCGCAAGCGCCGCGTGGGCAGCGGCTGCTG
Organism: Solirubrobacteraceae bacterium; assembly: GCA_036513795.1. Lineage (GTDB taxonomy): Bacteria > Actinomycetota > Thermoleophilia > Solirubrobacterales > Solirubrobacteraceae > Palsa-744. The sequence continues at coordinate 11,047 of DATBYJ010000275.1, forward strand.
TGACCACACCCTCCATGCGTACCTCGGCGAAGTCGCGCACGCGCTTGAGCAGCCGGTTGGCCACTCGCGGCGTGCCCCTGCTGCGGGCTGCGATCGCAAGCGCGCCATCGTGCTCCAGCTCGATCTCGAGGATGCCTGCCGAGCGTCGCACGATTATTGCGAGCTCATCCACGGCGTAGGGCTCAAGGCGCGCTTGGATGCCGAAGCGATCGCGCAGCGGCGTCGTCAACGGCCCAGTGCGGGTAGTCGCTCCGACCAGTGTGAACGGCGGTAGCTCAAGCGTCACTACGCGTGCCCCCGCCCCCTGCCCCACGGTAATCGGCAGGCGATGGTCCTCCATCGCCGGATAGAAGGTCTCCTCCAGCGTACGCGCGAGGCGGTGGATCTCATCGACGAAGAACACGCTGCGCGGCTCCAGCGCCGTCAGAAATGCCGCGATGTCTCCCTTACGCTCGAGTGCTGGCCCAGCCGTTTGCACGAATGGCACTTCCAGCTCCGCCGCCACGATCTGCGCCAGCGAGGTCTTGCCAAGCCCTGGTGGCCCGGCAAGCAGCAGGTGGTCGAGCGCCTCACCGCGGGCACTACATGCCTCGATCGCAACCGTCAGCTGCTCGCGCAGCGTCTCCTGGCCCACGAACTCCTCCAGCCGGCGCGGGCGCAGCGAGCGGTCGAGCTCATCCTCGGGGACGAGATAGGGCGTCTGGATGCGGGCAGCGGTCTCGGTCATGGCTTCACGATGATGCGCGCGCCAGGCGCAGCGCCTGGCCGATCAGCTCCTCCGCCGTATCGCCCTCGGCGCCTGCCAGCAGCTCGTGCGCCTCGCTGGGTGCGTAGCCGAGCTCCAGCAGGCCATCGTGGGCCAGGATCCGCGGGTCCTGAAGCTCGCCGCGGCGCGCCACGATCGGCAGACGCCCGGATGGGTGAGCTCCGTTCATAGCACTCTCGACGCCGACCTTCTCGCGCAGCTCCACGATGATCCGTTCCG
>DATBYJ010000276.1:0-11283 GCA_036513795.1 Solirubrobacteraceae bacterium
CGCCGCCGGCGCCGGCAACTCAGTAGTGACGGTCGTGCTCGACGATCTCGATGCCCGCGTGGCAGCGATTGCCGCCCGTGGGCTCGAGCCGGATGAGCGTGAGACCTACGCCAACGGCATGCGCAAGATGATCTATCGCGATCGCGACGGCAACGAGTTGGCGTTCGGCGGGGCGGCAATCGAAGCGGCCTAGCTTTCGAGACCGCCAAGATTTGGCTCTAGCCAAGCCAAAAATTGATGGTGCGCGCCAGTCCGACGAGAACGCTACTTGAGGGTTTGCACCCCGGTTACCCAGGGGGCGAGCGCCTCCCGTAGCCAGTCCGGCATTGTCAGCTTCTCGAACGAGGCGGGGTCGACGAACACGTGGCGCATCTCGCCCTCCACGAGCACCTCCTCGCCGCGCAGCACGCGATGTCGCGTCGTGCAGGCAGTCCTCCCGAGACGCGTGATCGACACCTCGAGCTCGAGCTCGTCATCAAAGCGCGCCGCGCCGAGGAACCGTGCCGAGGCTTCGGCCACGACCATGTCGACGCCCCGCTCGAGCATGACTGCGTAGCGCCCTATTGCTGTGCGCCAGAGCTCCGTCATGGCAACATCGAAGTACGCGAAGTAGTTGGCGTTGAATACGATCTGCTGCGGGTCGCACTCCGCATAGCGCACCCGCAGCGGATGAACGAACGGCGCCGGGGTCACGTCGTGAGAATACAAAGCTGCCGGTCGTTTTCTCGCACCACACCCGCGGGTGCTTCCCCCCAACCGGCAGAAGGCAGCGCGATCCGCGAGCAGTACACGCGGGAGGACGCAACATTTCGTCCCACGTCCCAGGACTAGGGACATTATCAGTAGGATATGCCCATGCTCAAGGGCGAGGACATCGTTGTTCTGCTTCGGCTGATGGCTGGTTCTTCTGCCTGGACCGTTCGCTCACTCGAGACAGAGATCGCCATTCCGCGTAGCGTGATCCAGCGCTCGCTCGTGCGTCTCGAGCAGGCAGGGCTACTCGAGGACAAGCGTCGCCGCGTGAACGTGGGTCGTGCCGAGGAGCTGTTGGTCCACGCAGTGAAGTACATGTTCCCGCCGGTGCAGGGCGGTGAGACGCGAGGGGTCCCGACGGCGTGGGCGGCGCCACCGTTGCAGGAACGGTTGGTCGATTCTGGCGAGCTGCCGCCGGTCTGGCCGGACCCGATGGGGAGCGTGCGTGGGATCGCGCTCGAGCCGCTTTATGGCTCGGCGCCGGAGATCTCGCGTCGTGATCCGGCGCTTACCGAACTATTGGCGCTGACTGACGGTGTCCGGGTCGGCGATGCGCGCGTGCGCGGCATCGCTGAGGAACTGTTGCGTGCACGTCTGGGCTCCACGGCTGCGGCATGAGTGTTGAGCTTCTCGAGCGTGCTGCCCAGGCGCTGGAGCCTGTGCTCGGCGAAGTGGTGTTCCTCGGCGGTGCCAGCATCGTGCTCTGGATCACCGATCCGGCAGCGCCGGCTCCGCGACCGACCGAGGATGTCGATGTCGTAATCGAGGTCACCTCGCGCGCGGCGTTCCACGCGAGGAGCTCGTCGGCGAAGTCCAGCGATCCGAGCCGGACTTGCGCGCCTACCTCGCCAACGAGCTCAGCTTCGCTTATTTGTTACCGGTACATCTCCTTCAAGTGGAAATAGTGTGACATAGATATACCGGCGCACAAAGGCAAATAGGTTGGTATTAGCTAAGGTGCTTCTCGTAAAAGAAGGTTTTGAGTTTCTGTCCAGGCGGGCCAAGCAGACCTTCGTGGGTCAGCTGGTAGCCATGACCCTCATATAAGCGCACCGCTGGCCCTTGGACGGCAGCCGTATCCAGGCGTAGAACGTTGATTCCAAGCTGCTTGGCCCGTTCTTCAAGCCCTTCAAGCATCTGTGTGCCGAAGCCTCTTCCTTGGAAAGACGGCTCCACTCGCATCCGTTTAACCTCTGCTTCATGGGCAGACAGTCGTCGAAGGGCTCCCATTGCAACCACCTGCCCATCGAGCGCGCCTACAAGAAACTCTCCATCGCGTAGATAAACATTCTCGATTGCGCGCAAATCATCATCCCAGGGACCGTTACCTACATGCGTGCCAACGTCATCGAGTGCCCGATTATGAAGCTCCCATACCGCCTCAAGGTCTTCTGGTTGGTAGCGCCTGAGTATTAGAGTGGCTTCCCCGTCTTTAGGCTGATGCACCGGTACATCTCCATCTAGTGCAATTAGTGTGACATACATGTACCAGTAGGAAAACCCAGTAGGGATTCGAAATCCTCAACAGATGGGGACCGCAATGTGGTGTTGCGCGCGTTTCATCCCGGTGGCGTCCGATTTAGTGCATTCTACAGATTGGAAGTGTAGAGTATATGATAGCTGGCGGAGGGGGTGAGATTCGAACTCTCGGTACGCCGATCAAGCGCACAATGGCTTTCGAGTCCCGCGCACGCGCTCACGGCTGGCGGACACCTGTGAGCAGCCCGGCGATCGCCTCGTCGATGTCGCTGGCCAGTGCGTCCGCGTGGGGCAGCGTTTCGCGGTCGGCGTAGATACCGAAGCAGGCCAGATCGCGCACTGTGGTCATCCCAACCGACAGGGCATGACGGTCGGCCAGCGGCACGACGGGGTAGGTGGCCTGCAGCGGACAGCCGTGCATGTACAGCGGCTGTGCGGGACCGGGGATGTTCGATACGACGAGGTTGAACGTACGCGGACTGGCGATGAGCCGGGAAAGTGTGTGCTGTACGGCTGGAAGGGTGAAAGCGGCGGCCTTCAGCGCCAGGTCGGCGCCTGCGGGCTCGCCATCACGCTTGCGCTGGCTCATCGTTTCGTGCACGCGGCACAGCCGGATCACCGGGTCGGCCTCGTCGCACGGCAGGGACGCGAACACAAACGAGACGTGGTTGCCGAGAACGTCGCCGGGATCACGAACGCTCCCGGGAACCATCGCCTTCAGCGCAACGGGCTGCTCGCCCTCGCGGATCAGATAGGCGCGTAGCGCACCCGCGACCGCGGCGAGCATGACGTCGTTGACCGTCGTGCCGTAGGCCCGCTTAGCAGCCCGAGATGCTCCCCCACGAGGTCGCGCACCCCCCGCGCCAGCAGGCGCTCAGAGCTCGGTTCCGGCGCGGCGTGCCAATCATCGCTGGAGCACGCAGGTGGCTCGGGCGTTGGGTCGAGCAGCAGGCAGGCCAACTCGACAGCGGCGATGCCATCGACCATGCAATGGTGAGCCTTGCCGACGAGCCCGATCTGCTGGCGCTCGAGGTCCTCACAGATCCACATCTCCCAGAGCGGGCGGTCGCGCCGCAGCGGCATCGACATCACCTCATCGGCGAGATCGTCGAGCGGGCCGGGTGCCCGGTGGCGTCGGCGACGTAGTCGACGGGAACGACGTCGACCGGAGCTTCTCGGCGCGCGGGCAACGCGACGTAGGCGCCGCGTGAGAATGCCCGCAGCGGCCAGTAGAGCACGTTGAACGATTGCGTCCAGCCGCTGTCGCGCTCGCCAACGATGATGCTCGGGCGCAGCACCGTCACGGGTAGCCGTCGGCGTGCGTTGGTGACGAGGCACTCGGCCTCGAACTTCGACTGCTCGTACGCGTTGCGAAAGCGCTGGCCCAGATTGAGGTCGTCCTCGCTGAAGCACCCGGCGTGATCGCGTGTCCCGCCAAGGCCGAGACCGGGACGGGTGATGTCGCCGCGTACTGCTACCGCCCTCTCCGCATAAGGGTGATCGGCGCCGAACAAGCAAACCAGCGTGCGCTCCAACCGAGCCCTGACGTCGCGCTCGCTCGCGCCACGCACAAGCGCATACACACGGCGCTCGGTGCGCTCCAGATAACGGGCCAGCAACTCCATACCGACGAATCCAGTGGCACCCGTCAGCAACACCCCGTCGGTCATCGACGCATCGCTTCCCGCCTCGACAGGAACAACGCAGTCGCGGGTCGCGCTCACGTCGGTAGAACTCAGCTGCGCACCAATCGTTGCCGTCTCGTCAACTCCTCTCCACAGTTCGCGGACGTGCCGTCCAAAGCCAGCATCTGTGGGGTATCCACGCTTGCCCACCAGCCAAACCCCGGCAACCAAAGGAAAACAACTCCCTTGGTCCGCGGGCTTGACTAACTCCCCTCGAGCGAAGCTTCGACAGTGACCTCAATACCCTCGCTGCGCATGCCCAGCCTCTGGATGCACTGGGTGATGGCCGCTTGAGCGATTGCCTGCAGATGTGCCTCCTCGAGGTCCGCTACGCGCGCGGAGAGCCGGCAGGTAATTCCGCTGAGCCCCGCATCTGCGCCGTCATCGGCCTCACCTGAGAGTGTGAGCGTCACGTAACTGACAAGCTCGCGAGCCTGCGTGTGCTCCTTGACGAGCTGCTGTGCAACAAACCAGGTAAAGACGCTACCGATCGCGCCGGCGAGCAGCTCGCCTGGCAACGTCGCTAGCGGACCAGTCTCCTCGGGATCCACGTTGAGCGACAACAGTGGCGCCATCGAATGGCTGCCCACAATCAGTCGCGGCGCGCTGTCGGGAGGATTGCCCAACCATCTGATCGTGGCCTCTCGTTTCAGTGCGGGCATTGAGACCGTCCTCAGCGCTCCGGCGCGATCAGAACCGGGCGCCCGGCGTGGGCGAGCACCACATGCGAGACGCTGCCAAGCAGTGCCGAGGTGACTGCGCCGAGGCCGCGTCGCCCACATACGATCAGGCGCGCGTCGAGCTCGTCGGCAATCTCGACGATCCTGCGCCCGGCGCCTTCGGTGGTCTCCTCCACGCGAGCGCTGGCGTCATAGCCGTGCTCACGCGCGCGCTTGACGCCCTCCTCGGCAGCTTCACCAGCGAGCTGCGCCTGCTCGGAGTCGACTTTGGCCTCGTCGCTGAGGTAGCTGCCACCGAAGCCTCCGGCCATCGCCAGCATCACCGCCGCGGGCTGCCAGATCGTCAGTACGACCGCGGGTGCTGGATGGGCAACTAGGTCCCCCGCTGCGGTCATCGCCGCGCGCGACCCCTCCGACCCGTCGTAGCAGAACAGCACCGGTCCAGGCATGGAATCTCCTCAGAAGCAGTTGTGTTAGACGAGCATAGACCTGGCATCCTACGCGCCAACTGACGCCGCGCTCTCTGTCGTCCGACGCCGTGCAACCTCCGCCCGCACAATCGGCGCGACCTCAGTACCGAACAGCTCTATCGAGCGCATCACATCACGGTGCGCAACAGCACCGACACTCATTTGCGCGATGTAGCGATCATTGTCGAACAGCTCGTGCTCGTAGAGGATCTTCTGAGCGACCTGCTGGGGCGAGCCGACGGCGAGCGCTCCGTCGGGCGCGCGCAGTGCTTCGTACTCGCGCCGGCCGGATGGCGGCCAGCCGCGCTCACGGCCGATGCGATTCATCATTTGAAGATATGAGGAGGAGAACGCGCTGTCAGCTTGGGCTGTGTTCTCGGCGACGAATGCGTGTGTGTTGATTGCGAGGCGGGTTTGGGCTGGGTCGTGGCCGGCGTCTGTGGCTGCCTGACGGTAGAGCTCGACGAGCGGAGCGAAACGGGCAGGTTGGCCGCCAATGATGGCAATGGTGAGCGGCAGCCCCAGCTTGCCGGCGCGAATGACTGACTGGGGTGAGCCGCCGACGGCGACCCACACCGGTAGCGGCTGCTGCACGGGCCTGGGCCACACACCGGCGTCTGCCAGCGCAGAGCGGTGTCGCCCGGACCACGTCACGTGCGTGCTTTCGCGAATGGCGAGCAGCAGCTCGAGCTTCTCGGCGTATAGGTCGTCGTAGTCGTCGAGGTCATAACCGAACAGGGGGAATGACTCGATGAACGACCCGCGGCCGGCCATGATCTCGGCGCGCCCGCCGGAGAGCAGGTCGACCTCGGCGAAGTCCTGAAAGACGCGCACGGGGTCATCTGAGCTGAGGACGGTGACGGCGCTTGAAAGACGGATCCGCTGGGTCTTGACGGCCGCCGCTCCCAGCACTACGGCGGGCGAGGAGATGAGGAAGTCAGGACGGTGGTGCTCACCGATGGCGAACACGTCGAGCCCCAGCTTGTCGGCTAGCTCGACCTCCTCCATCAGGTCGCGCATGCGCTGCTCGGGGGCGATGCCGCTGCGCAGATCGGCGAATGTGGCGAGCCCCAGTTCCATGCGTCAAGCATAGCCGCTAGTAGTTGTGTGCGCAACCATCTCTGTTTGCTCCGGCGCTATCAGGATCGGCGCCTACGACCACAGCCCACACAACGGCACAGCCGTGAGGCGATCGCCGAAGCTGAGGCTTCGCTTGCCGGTGTACAGGACGACCCCGGCCTTGAACCGGCCGCCAAGCTTGTCACGCAGGTAACGCAATCCCGCGAAATCCTTTGCTGTAACGGTTGCTGCTGTCTTGATCTCGACCCCTGCCACCTCACCGCTGCCGAGCTCGAGCACGATATCCACCTCGCGCTGCTGCTTGTCACGGTAGTGAAACATCGATGCTGCGCTCTCTGCCCAGTCGCATTGGCGCGCGAGCTCCATCGCGGCAAACGTCTCAAAGATTGGGCCGGCGAGAGTAGGGCTTGCGACAATCCCCGCAGCGTCGATGTTCATCAGGTGCGTGAGCAGCCCTGTGTCGATCATGTGAATCTTTGGCGTCTTCACCTGGCGGCTGCCGAGGTTCGCGTGCCACGGCTGTAGCCGCCACACGAGAAACAGCTCTTCCAGGATGTGTGCCTGCGACGCCACCGTCTTGTGATCGACACCCAACTCAGAGGCGATGCTGCGCACGCTCACCAGGCCTGCCGAGCGTGCCGCAAGAATCCGCAGCAAGCGCTCAACGGTTGCGGACTCTCGTACTTTGGCGATCTCGGGGAGGTCGCGACCAAGGAGCGTCGAGACGTAGCTAGTGAAGAATCGAGCACGTCCGCGAGTACTTCTTTCCTGGGCCTCGGGGAAGCCGCCGGCAACAATCTTGAGGGCGTATGCGCCTCGCCCCACCTCGGCATCATCGATCTGTGGTGCCTCGCCAGCGAGGAGACGGTCGATGAAGCTCTCGCGTCGTCCATTCAACTCCCCTTGCGAGAAGGGCCACATCCGCACGTAGTCCACACGCCCAGGCAACGCGTCGGCAATGCTCGGCAGGGCCAGGATGTTCGCCGAGCCGGCGAGCAGGAACTGTCCGCGCTCATTGTTGGTGTCAAGGCGCTCCTTGATCGCCAGCATGAGATCGGGCGCGCGCTGAACCTCGTCGATTACCACCGGGCCGGATATTCCCGCGATGAATCCAGTTGGGTCCTCCAACGCCGAACGACGCGTGGGGTCGTTATCGAGCGTCAGATACTCAGCGGGATGCTCGCGCTCGGCGATCGCACGTGCCAGGGTGCTCTTGCCGGACTGCCGTGCGCCCAAAAGACAAACCGCCCGTGCTTCCCCCAGCGCCTCGACAACAGTTGACCTAATGTTCCGCTCGACCAACGTCCCCTGCATGCAGACAGAATACCGCAGTTATCGGACAATTGGGGAGTTCAGACCTGGACAATTGGGGAGTTCACGCGGGGCCGAGCGGGGAGTTGCGCTCAGAGATAGGCACTAGCCACTCCGGGCGAGAAACAGCGTGAGATCGGACCAGTCGCTCTGCCGTGGGCGCGCAATCAACTCGCGCGCGACGATGTCGAGCGTCGCCTGGAACTCCCCATGGTCGACGCCCACCACGATTGCGCAGCCCGTGTGCGCACACCCCGCCTCCGCCCAGCGGCGCACGATGGAGGGAAAGTCCTTGACGTCGAACGTGACGAAGATCCGCCCTTCGCTCGCTGCCAGCGACAGCAGGACTTCGTCGGTGGAGCCATCGAGCTCGCGCTCCTCGTCCGCCGCACGCACGTCGTGACCTTGCTCGCGCAATGGCGCGGCAATACGCCGAGCCGAGATGTGCGCATCGAGAAACAGCTTCACGGAATTGCGGGCGCTTACTCAGTCCTCAGCACGACTCACGGCTATGAACGGGAACTCCTCTTCGAGCTGCTCGATCGGCCGACGATTTTCGGCTATGGCCATGTCGATCTCCTCGGCGAACATCGAGTAGTAGTCGAGCGCCAGCCGGATCTGACGCTCACTGGCGGAACCGCCGTCGGCCATCCTGTCTACCGAACCGATATCGCGATGAGCGTCCACAATCTGCCACACATCCAGTGCAGTCCCGATCACCCACGCGCGACGCTCCCAGTCCACTCCACGAAACGCGATTCCCGGGAACAATCGCATCCGCAACGCCTCGTCGGCAAGCGCCTCGACGATCGCCCCCTTGCTACGACCCGTGCGCTTTGCCTCTCGATCAACAAGCCTCTCCATCTGCGTGGACAACCGCATGCTGAACGGGGCCGACTTTGTAGCCATGGGTTCAATCGTAGCACGAGAATTACGTGGTAATACAGATTCGTGGGACGATCACTCCTGCCTGCCCACCGCCAGCGCGTGCAGTGGATAGTCTCGCGCGCCAGCGTGTCGTAGTCAGCTCTGCGTAGCCAGCCGCTCGTGCACGGAGCGCACAGCACTGGACCCCTCACCGACGGCAGCGGCGACCCGCTTCATCGAGCCGTGGCGTACGTCGCCGGCGGCGAACACGCCGGGGACTGAGGTCTCAAACGGCAGTGGAATCGATGCAGTGGCATCCGCATCGAACGACCCCGCGAGCTGGCGGTCGGTGAGGACGAAGCCGTCCTCGTCCAGACGCACACCTCCGCCCAGCCAAGCGGTCTCGGGTCGGGCGCCGATGAAGCAGAACAAGCCGGAGCAGGCAACCGCTTGGTGCTCGCCGGTATCGAGCTGTCCAAGGGTGACCTGTTCAAGCCGCTCGCCACCCGCCAGACCCTTAACTTCCACGCGCGTGCGCAACTCGATGTTGGGGTCGGCTTCGATGCGCTCGATCAGATACTGGGACATCGTCTGCCTGAGATCCTCGCGGCGGACGGCGAGCGTCACGCCGCACTGGCCCTGGCTGAGGTAGATGGCGGCCTGCCCGGCGGAGTTGCCGCCACCGATCACCAGCACAGGTGAGCCGCCGCACACGCGCGCCTCGAGATCGGTCGCGGCGTAGTAGACGCCGGCACCCTCGAAGCGCTGGAGATCGTCGACTGGCAGGCGCTGGTAGCGCGCACCGGAGGCGATGATCACCGCCCGCGTGGGGATCTCGCTGCCATCGCGTAGCACGACGACGTGGAAGCTCCCCTCCGCGCGCAGGCCGACGACTTCGCAGGGTGAGTTCAACCGTGCCCCAAGTCGCATCGCCTGCACGGCAGCACGGCCGGTGAGATCTCCGCCGGAGATACCGTTGGGGAACCCCGCGTAGTTCTCAATCCGCGAGCTCGATCCCGCCTGACCACCAATGTTGACGGCGTCGAGACAGACCGTGCTGAGCCCCTCGGAGGCCCCATACACGGCGGCGGCGAGCCCGGCGGGGCCGCTGCCGACGACGATCAAGTCGAAGATGAAGCCCGGCACCGGCTGGAAGGTGAGGCCGAGCTGTTCTGCGAAGGTCGCGGGCGTGGCGTGGCGGAGCATCCCATTGGGAGTGATCGCCACGGGGGTGTCTTGCGAGCTGAGGCCCATGCTGGACAGCAGCGCGTCAACGTCGTCGGCCTGCTCGAGGTCGATCCACGTGTGCGCGATCCGCGAGTGCTCGGCAAACGAGCGCAGGCTCATCGCCTCGGGCGAATAGCGCGAGCCGATGATCTTGATCGCCTGCGCACCTTGCCCCGAGCGCAGGATCTCGCGGCGCGCGACGAGCGCACTGAAGATCGTTTCGGCGAGCGCCGGGCGTAGGCTCATCAGCCGCCGGAACTCGTCCTGCTCGATCACCAGCACCCGCCCGGCCTTCGACACGCGCCCTGTGAGGAAGCGCCGCTGGCCGGTCAGCAGCGTGAGCTCGCCGATGAAGCCGCCGGGGCCAAACGTGGCGACGATTGCGTCCTCGCCACCGCTCTCGCGCAGCACTTCCGCTTCGCCGTGGAGCACCACAAACAGGTCATAGGACGCCTCGCCTGCCTCGAACAGCAGATCCCCGGCGTCGGTCTTGCGCTCGCTGCCGAACGTGGCCATGTCGGCGATCTCGGCGGCGCTCAGCTCAGGCCATGCAACAGTGTCACGCGCTGGCGTCATTCGAGATCGAAGGCCGCTTCGACGGCAGTCCGCAGCGCTGCCTCCTGGCGATCCAGAAGCACACCGACCTGCGCCCCAAGGGCATCTGTGGGAATCGTGGTGACGTTGTCGCAGCTCACAACGGAACCTCCGTCCAGACCGTTGGCCTCATCCACATGTACCTCTGTTGATAGGCCACGGATCGTTGTGGTGATTGGCGCCACGGTCACGGTAGCGAGGTGCGGGCGTACGAGTTCGCGGGTCAAAACCAACACAGGGCGAGCCTTGTCGAGATGCGCGATGTGAATGGGGCGCATCAGTCAAGCGCGGAGGCCAGGCCACGCGCGTGCCCGGCCAACCTGGCGAGATCCTGATCAGGACCGACACGGGAGAGAATCTCAGCGTCACGGGCAGCAAGGGCACGCCGGCGCTCGCGTTCAAGTGCGCGTATAACAACGGATGCCCGACTACGGCCGATACCTGAATCCACGGTCTCGTCCAGGAACTCGACAAGCTCATCTGGTAGACGAATGGCGATCTGCCTGCTCATCCCATGACGGTACCAAAGTGGGATGAGGCTACCAAGCCAACCGGTACCTGCGCGTGACAGGCTCACGCTCGAGCAGACCGACTGCGGTGAGCGTGGAGATGTAGCGGTGGACGGTGCTGAGGTGTAGGTCGAGCATCGCGCGATCGTCTGCTGAGGCGCGAGTACGCGCCCGATCAGTCGCTTTCGGCCTCATACGACCAGCAGTGGCCGTACGCCGGCAATCTTGTCGAACTCGATGCCGCGGGGAGTCAGATGCCAAGCGTTGGGGGCGCCGCGCCGCTGACCCTCACCCTGGTTCTCGATCAGTGCCAGCCGCTCGAGCCTGCTCAGGAGCTTTGAGATCTGGCCCTGGTCGATAATGCCACAGGCGCGCGCGACCTCGCGATTGCTTGCCCCCGGCTGCTCGGCGATGGCTACAAGCGCTCGCATGGTGCGATAGGTCAGACGCATATCCAGACCATCCAGCAGGTCGCCACGCGTTGGCCGCGGCCGCTGTGTCGAGACCTCGGCGGCTGGGATCGGTCTGGCCAACTCTCGGTTGGCGGCCCGCGGCCCCAAGTAGGGAAGCACGATGATGCTCATCAGCGGGCCGAGCAGGCTGGCGAGCGGCTTGTCGCTGGCCTCGC
>DATBYJ010000277.1:0-6158 GCA_036513795.1 Solirubrobacteraceae bacterium
CGGGCGCCCGCCGTAGACTGAGCGGCCGTGTCCCGCTTCCGTGAGCCCCAGGACCCCGCCTTTCAGCGCTTGAACGCGTCGATCGCGTTCGATCGGCGCCTGTGGCCGCAGGACATTCAGCAATCACGGGCGCACGCCCGCATGCTCGCAGCGGCCGCAATCATCAGCGACGAGGATCGCGATGCGCTGCTCGCCGGGCTCGATCAGGTGGCGAAAGAGCTCGAGCCAAATGGTGGCTTCCGCGTCGATCCTGACGACGAAGACATCCACATGGCGATCGAGCGGCGGCTAACCGAGATCGTCGGGCCCGTCGGCGGACGCCTGCACACCGCGCGTTCGCGCAACGACCAAGTAGTCACGGATCTCGCGATGTACACGCGCGAGCAGACCGCGCATGCGCGCGATGCGATCACCACGCTGATGGCCGCGTTGCTCAGCCGCGCAGAAGAGCACATCGACTGGCCGATGCCCGGCTATACCCACCTGCAACGTGCACAGCCCGTCTACCTCGGTCACCATCTGCTCGCGTACTTCTGGATGCTGCAGCGCGATCGTGAGCGCTTTGCATTTGCCGAGCGCGAGTCCGGTCGGCTGCCACTCGGCGCGGGCGCGCTGGCGGGCGTCAACTTCGCCACCGACCGCGGCCTTCTGGCGCGGGAGCTTGGGTTCTCAGGCGTTGCTCCGAACTCGATCGACGCCGTCTCCGGACGGGACTTCGTGTTCGACTTCCTGAATGGCGCCGCGACCTGCGCGACACACCTCTCCCGTCTCGGAGCAGAGCTCGTCCTATGGTCGAGTGCTGAGTTCGGCTTCTGTGAGCTACCCGATGCATGGAGCGCGGGATCCTCGATCATGCCTCAGAAGAAGAACCCCGACGCGGCCGAGCTGCTGCGGGCGAAGGCGCCGCGCGTGGTCGCTCACCTGGCGGCGTTCCACGGCGTCATGCACGCGCTGCCGCTTACGTACAACAAGGATTTGCAGGAGGACAAGGAGCATCTGTTCGACGTCGTCGACACCCTGGGGCTGGCGATCGCGGCGGCCACTGGCATGGTCGCCGGGGCTAGCTTCAAGCGGGAGCGCATGCGCGCGGCGGCCTCCGACGAGCTGATCGCGGCGACCGACGTCGCAGATCTGCTCGTACGCTTGGGTATGCCGTTCCGCGAGGCTCATGGCGTCGTCGCGGGGCTTGTGCGCGAGGCGATCGATGCGGGCAAGTCGTTGTCTGATTTCAGCGCCGAGGAGCTCACGGCACAGAGTGAGCTGCTTGGTTCGCAGTACGATCAGTTCCAGCGCGTGCTCGCTCAAAGCTCGTGGCTCGAGTCGAAGATCTCCGAGGGCGGGACCTCGCTAGTGCGCGTTCGCGAGCAACTGGCGCTTGCGCGCGGGGCGCTTGATGACGAGCCTCAGACCTAACGAGATGCAGCCGTCGGCGATAGCCGCCAGACAGGCGCTGGGCGTCGAGTTCTATGACCGCCCGGTGTTGGATGTCGCGCGCGACCTGCTCGGATGCACGGTCGCGCACGCGGAGACGATAGGTGTGATCGTCGAGACAGAGGCCTACCACGACAGTGAGCCGGCCTGCCATGCGTTCGTGGGGCTCACGCCGCGGACACGCACACTGTTCGGCGAGCCAGGACGCGCCTACGTGTATCGCTCCTACGGAATCCACGCGTTGCTGAATGCCGTATGCGAGCCGGTGGGCGTCGGTGCGGCAGTGCTGATCCGTGCGCTCGAGCCGCTGTCCGGCATCGAGATGATGCGCCGCCGTCGCGGTGTGACACGCGCAGAGGACCTTTGCTCGGGTCCAGGCAAGCTCACCCAGGCCCTCGGCATCTCGCTGGATGAGAATGGGAGCAGCCTCTCGCGCGGTCCGGTGCGGATTGGCTCGCGTCCGACCGGTTGGGAGAACCCACCAGTGCTCAGCGGTCCGCGCATCGGCATCACCAAGGCCGTTGATCTGTGCTGGCGCTTCAGCGTGGCCGGCAACCGCCATGTCTCGCGTCCGCGGCCACTGCCGGACGAGGCACGCTGCTAGGGGGCTGCGCTGCCTCCCGTAGGTGAGGACGAAGACGGTATAGATGGCGCCGGGGTGGCAGATGAGGGTGCGCTGGGGGCTTCTTGAGCGGGCGCCTGCGTGGGCGTGGGCACAGCTGGTGCTGTGTGTTCGGGCGTGCCCGCGCCGGTACCTTCGGCGGCTTCGTTACCGCCGGCAGGCGTCGAGGATTTGCTGTTGGTTTTGCCGGAGCCAGTCGCGCCGGTGTTGGGGGCTGGTGCGGTCGCCGTGGAGGTCGAGCTCACTTGCGAGCTCCCCGTCGTAACCGTCGAATGGTGCCCATGTGAGGCGGCCTGTTCGGTCCGTTCCTTGTCAATCCCCAGTGCCGACATCATGAATTCATGCCAGATCAGCGCGGGGAAGGTGCCGCCGAGCACGGGGTTGCCGTTGAAATCGGTTGTCATCGGGATCAGCTTGTTGGGATAGCCGACCCAAACGGCGACGGTGTACTTGGAGTCCCAGCCGACGAACCACGCGTCGCCGTAGTTGGATGTCGTACCCGTCTTACCCGCCGCGAACTGTCCGATCGCGGCCGCCTTGCCGGTGCCGTATTGAATCACTGTCTCAAGCATCGAGGTCTCTGTTTCCGCAACGCTCTGGGGCAGCACGCGCCGCGTGCGTACCCGGTTTATGTCTTGCTTGGAGTTGTCCGGCAGCCGCTGTCCGCTGGCCTTGACTTCCTGAATCCCGACTGGTTCTTCGGCTTCCGCCAGCGTGCCACTAACGCGCTCGCCACCGTGGGCGATCGTCTCGTACGCGTGCGCCATATCCAGTGGCGTGACCCCGATCGTAAGACCCCCGATCGTCATGGCTGGGTTCGTCGACAGCGGTGTGGTGATGCCCATCTTGTGGGCGAGATCCGCGATGTGCTGGGTGCCGACTTTGAGACCGACTTCGGCGAAGATCGAGTTGTCGGAGAACGCGAGCGCACCGGTCAAGGTGTTCTCCCCGGTGTAGGCGCCTTCATCGTTGTGCACCACGAACTTTTCGATCGCGCCGTGCGCAGCCCGCACGTAGAAGACCTTTTCCTTGGAGGGCCACACCGATTCGGGCGAGATCCCCGCCTCCAATGCGGCGGCGAGGTCGAAAGCCTTGAACGATGAGCCGGGCTGGCGCTCGCCCTCGGTGGCGAGGTTAAACGGGCTTTCCTCGTAGTTGCGCCCGCCCACCATCGCTCGCACCTCGCCGGTCGAGTTTTCAATCGCCACGAGTGACGCAGATGGCCCTTCGGGGTTGGCCAGATAGTCGCCAACCGCCTGTTCGGCGGCACGCTGAAGCTGCAGGTCGAGCGTCGTCTTGACCTTCAAGCCACCATCGAACGCCCGTGGTGCGCCATAGCGTTCGATGATCTGCTGTTGCACCCAACTAGTGAAGTAGCCCGCGTTGACGCCTTCGATGATCTGCTCCTGCGGCGCCTGAATCTCAGAGGCCCCTGGTACGGACTGCTTGATGCTTTCGTCGTAGACGGCCCTCGTCAAGTAGCCCTGTTCGAGCATCTGGCGCAGGACCACGTCGCGTCGTTCCCTGGCCGCTTGCGGATGGGTGGCGGGGTCGTACGCGGTGGGCGACTGGATGATCCCGCCCAGCAGCGCTGCCTCCCATGGTTTGAGCTGCTGAACGCATAGTTCATGGCCAGGTTTGCCACAGCCCAAGTGGTTGACTTCCTGGCCGAAGTAGGTCTGCGCGGCGGCCTCGATCCCGTATGCGCCATTGCCAAAATAGATCGTGTTGAGGTAGGCGGTGATGATCTTTTCCTTCGACCATCGACGCGAGAGTTGGTAGGCGAGCGCTGCCTCGCGGAGCTTCTCGAAGATCGTGCGGTGGGACTGCGCCTGCAGGGCGTTCTTGATGAACTGCTCCTCGATCGTGGAGGCTCCCTGGACTGTGCCTTTGTGCTCGATGTCGTCGACGAACGCGCGAATGATGCCGCGGATGTCGATCCCGCCCTCGGTGTTGAAGCGCTTGTCCTCAATCGAGATCACTGCCTCCTTGACGAGCGGGGGTATCTGTCCGGGGGTCACGATCACCCGGTTCTGCTGGCTGAGGACGCCAATCGGGTGCCCCAGGTCGTCATACAGGGTTGAGCTCTGCTCGTCCTTATAGAGCGAGAACTTCGTCAGCGAGGGCAGGTCCGAGGCGATCGACACGAAGATCCCGAACACGAACGAGATCAAGCCCAGCACAAGCACCGCGCCAAGGATCGCCGCGAAGCGCAGTCGCTTCAGGCGCGGCTTCGTGGCGGGCTTTATGTCGGGGCGATCGTCATCGCTCATCGGCGGCTGCGGAGCGTAGCCCTCCGCGGTGTGGAGAGCCCGCTCGACGCGATCGAGGCGCGGCGCTTGCGAGCGCGGTGGGACCCTCCAGGGGGCGAGAGTCTAGCATTGGCGTTGATGCCGAACGCCAACGACGCGGCCGCAGACGAAGCCGCTCGGCTGGCGGCAAACGCCGTCGATAGCCTCCCTTTGGGGGCGCTCGCGCAGAAGCTGCGCAGCGCGCAACAGGAGGAGCGTCAACTGCGCGTCAAGCTGGGGATCGACCCGACCGCCCCGGACATCCACCTTGGGCACGCGGTCGTGTTGGGCAAGCTGCGCGAGTTCCAGGACGCAGGCCACCGTGTGGTGCTGATCGTCGGCGACTACACCGCCCGCGTCGGTGACCCCTCGGGTCGCTCGAGTCTGCGCCTGATGCTCTCGCCCGAGGAGATCGATGCCAATGCCGCGACCTTCCAGGAGCAGGCGTTGAAGATCCTCGACGCTAACCCGGAGCGTCTGGAGGTGCGGCGCAACAGCGAGTGGCTGGACATGCCGATGGCCGATCTGCTGAGGCTCGTAGGCACGACCACCGCGGCGCAGCTGCTCGAGCGCGATGACTTCGCCAAACGCTGGAGCGCCAACGAGCCGATCTCGATGCTCGAGCTTATGTATCCGCTGCTGCAGGGCTATGACTCAGTGGCGATCGACGCCGACGTTGAGCTGGGGGGCACAGATCAGAAGTTCAACCTGCTCCTGGGGCGCGACATCCAGCGCGCCTATGGCAAGCCCCAGCAGGCGATCTTGACGATGCCGATCCTGGTGGGCGTAGACGGACACCAGAAGATGTCCAAGTCCCTGGGCAACCAGATCGGCATCACCGACGCGCCACAGGAGATGTACGGCAAGACGATGAGCATCCCCGACGCGGCGCTCGGTGAGTACTACCGACTGCTGATCAACTCGCGCACGGGAAGCGCTGACGGGCTCGCCGGCGGTGAGACCGGCGATCGCTCCCCGCGTGACGCAAAGCGCTCGTTGGCTAGAAGCCTTGTTGCGTGGCTGCATTCCGAGGCGGCTGCAGGCGAGGCGGAGAGCCATTTTGATCGGGTCTTCGTCCAGCGGGGCGTCCCCGAGGAGGTGGATGACGCCCACTTCGATTGCAGCCACGGCAGCGTCCACCTACCCGGCCTGATCGCGCAGGAGTTCGGTATTTCTCGCTCGGAGGCGCGCCGCATGATCGACCAGGGCGGCGTCTCGCTCGGCGAGAGCCCCGTGGCACCGGGCAGTCGCGATGTGCCGTGTGAGCTGGCAGACGGCCAGATCCTCAAGGTCGGCAAGCGGCGCTTCCGCCGCCTGCACGCCCGCTAGACTGACGAGCGAACCGGCACCGCAAAGCGTGGCGCTCGGATCGCGCTATACTCCCCGGTCGGCCCGCAGGCGCCTCTGGGCGCTGGGTCGGATCGGTCTCCTCCAGAAGGAACCCCTTTCGGTGAGGCACGGCGGTCTTTGAAAACTCAACAGCATGCGCATCTACGATCTATTTCGTGATCGTGGTGTGCGTCCAGGTTCGACCCGCCGACGGGAGCGTCTATGACGCCTCCGGGTGGCGGTAAAGAGTCAAGTAGGAGAAGTACCCCGTCATGGTGCGGGACCACGGTGTATAGGTTCCGCGTTGCCGTAGTCAGTCGTGCGTTTGCGTACGGTCGGCGAAAGCAAACCAATGACAGCTTTTCGTGAAGTTCTTCACGGAGAGTTTGATCCTGGCTCAGGACGAACGCTGGCGGCGTGCTTAACACATGCAAGTGGAGCGACGAACCAGGGCTTGCCCTGGGGCAGAGCCGCGAACGGGTGAG
>DATBYJ010000278.1:0-28755 GCA_036513795.1 Solirubrobacteraceae bacterium
CGGCCCCGTGTTCGCGCCACTTGCCGATCCCGACTTCTTTGCGCAGGTTCGCGTGGACGACGACCTCGGGACCGTCGTATGGCCCAACGGTGCAGACCTCGATCCCCTTGTGCTGCACGGCGACTTCGAGCCGGCCTCACGCTTCGTTCATCGCTGATCAGGCCGTCGCGAGCAGCTGCGAGTGCGGCACACGGCCTAGCTCGGCCACCGGCCGTACAAACAGGGAGAGGAGTCGAACCGCCGAGCGTCGAAGCAGTCGAGACACGGACCGTACTTCTGTGAGATGTACGTCATAGTCACTGTGATGGTTCCATCACACCAGGCATGATGCTTACGCTACACTGAGGTACATGCGCTCCCGCGACGTGATACGGATTGCGCGGGACCGCGCTGGACTGACGCAGCAGCAGCTTGCAGCACGCAGCGGACGCCCCCGGGAGACGATTGCGCGCTGGGAGTCCGGAAGCCAAGTCCCGTCACTCGACGCCGTGTCCGCTCTCGTGGCCGAGTGCGAGCTCGATTTGGTTCTCAGGCTCGCTGAGCGAGATACCACCCTTCTGGATCGCGTCCGTGAGCAGATCGAGCTACTTCCACCCAAGCGTCTGGCGCGGCTACTCCCGGTTGAGGCGGTGCGCGATGCAAAGCGCTCGCTCCGGTGGCTAGCCGATGCGCGCACCCCAACCATCGTGCTCGGTCAAGTAGGAGCGGCTCTTCTCGGGGCGCCACAGCGTCCGGATGGCGCACAGGTCGAGTTCGTTTCCGAAGACCCGGCGGCGACCGATCGTGAGCTTCGGGCCTACGGTCTGGTACCCGTAGATGTCGATGATCGCTGGCGGGAAGCGGATGTGCGTGAGCCTTGGACGTTGCAGGCGGGCGGCACACTGGCATTGGCTCGCAACCTTCCCGGCGCTGGTGACTACCGAGACCTCAAGAGGAGCGCGTCGCCCCTGGACTTCGATGCGCGAACGAGGGTGCTCGTGGCACACCCTAGGGATCTGCTCCGTATAGCCGACGCGTCTACCCGCGATTCAGAACGCGCCCGTGTGCCTGGATTGCAGGCTTTGCTTGAGGCTACCTACCGATGAGGCTTGCAGAGGATCAATCACATCTACTCCACGCACTCCTCCGAAACGGCGTGGAGTTCGTGGTCGTCGGTGGCGTAGCAGCACAGCTCCGCGGTTGGGCAGGCGCAACGACTGACCTGGACATCGCGGTCGCCAGCAACGGGAGCAATGCCGAGCGAATTAACCGTGCGTTGGCGGAAGTTGGCCTGATGAAAACCGACGTGGGAGGGCTCGGCACAAGTTTCGAAACCGAGTATGGACGGCTGGAGATCGTCCGCCGCGCTGATGGCATCGGGATGTACGACGATTGGATGCGCAACGCGACCGAGATGGAGTTCGAGCACCTCACGATCGTGGTTGCGGCCACGGACGACATCGTTAGGTCTAAGGAATCATCTAACCGAGAGAAGGACCGCGCCGTGCTGCCCGGGATGCGTCGCGACTTTGGGCTCAACGACTGAGATTCGGAGCGCGAGCACCGGCTGCTTGCGCAACGTCCGAAAAAGTGGGCCGTCCGGGAATCGAACCCGGAACCTTGGGCTTAAGAGGCCCCTGCTCTGCCGGTTGAGCTAACGGCCCGTGAGGGCACCGGCACGATCAGCCGGCTCGACGGCCTGATTCTACCCAAGCCGGCGCGGCGCCCGTAGGCTGGTGACGAACAGGCGCTCGGTTACAGCGAGCCAGCAGGCAAACACCTACGATACTGCCTGACGGCCGCCCTATTTTTTCGTACTCGTCGACGAGCTGCCGGTCGATTTGCCGGTGCCTTTGGATTCAGTGGCGTTTACTTCGCCTTTGGAATTCAGCTTGCCCGTGTACGTCTTGCCGTTTGTCGTGGTCGTGTACGTCTTTTCGCCCGACGGATTGGCCTTGACTTCTGCGAGCTCGTCTTTGACGCGCGTGCGGTCGGCCGCCGGCGCGAGACTCACGGCCTTTGCGGCGGCAAGATCGCCGACGCGGGTGTTGTGAGCCTTGTACGCGTACTGAGCCAACGCTCCGTATCCCGCTGCGTAGGTCGGCCGATTGGCGAGAACGATCTGCAGGACTTCGACCTCCTTGGCGGGTTCGTTGAGGCCTTCTTCGCCGTACACGCCCTCCATCAGCTGCGCCAGTTCGCTATTGGGCTTGGGCGGGTTGAGCGCCATGTATCCGCTCCACGCCACAGCGACCTGCTTGAACAGTTCCTTACCCTTGCTCGTGACCGCTCCCGTGCTGGTCACGTACGGTTCGTTACCTGCTTCGTGGTAAAGATTTTTAGCGAGGTTCTCCCATGCGCTTGCGTTGCTGGGCTGCTCCTTGGTGAGCTTGCGGTACTTGGCGATCTGCTTGGCGTAGCCCGATCCCCCTCCGCCTTCGCCTTCTTTGTTGATCGAGCTAAGCAGCCCACCGCCGCCGAAGCCGCCACCAATACCGAAGCCGACCAGGCCGACGCCCATCAGCAGCGCGAGGCCGGTATAGATCACGCGTACCGTCCGACGACGGCCACGTCCTCTGAGGTCGAACAGCATTAGTCCGAGAGCCCTGGGTCTATGTGGTCGATTAGATCCTGCACGGTTGGCTGCGCTGAGTCCTCCGGTGGTGTTGGCGCCGGGTCCTCCGCGGGATGCCGGATGCCTGCTGTGCTCTCACTGCCCTCATCATCACGGAGCGCGTCCTTACGCCCCATGAACGAAGCAATGAGAATACTCGCCTCGTACAGGAGATACAGCGGCACCGTCTCAAGCAGCATCGTGACCACTTCTCCGGGAAGCAGTGCAGCGATGACCGCACAGACCACAATTGCGAAGCGGCGACCCTTGCGCAACTGCTTCGGCGTGATGAATCCAAGCCGCGTGGCGCCAAGGATCAGGACGGGTACCTGGAAGACGAGCCCCATCGCCAGCAGGATCGTGGCGGCAAACGAGTAGTACGGGCCCGCTTGGACGATCACGTTGAACTGATCTGCGTTGAAGTTGACAAAGAAGTGGATCGCAGCCGGCAGAACGACGTAATAGCCGAACGCGACGCCGGTTGCGAACAGCAGCGGAACAGCGCTCAGCAGCGGTGTGGCAACGCGTCTCTCATTCGGCTTCAGCGCTGGCAGGATGAAGCCATAAAGCTCGTACAGGATCACTGGCAACGAGACGATCAGCGCGAAGTACAGCGTCACGGTGATGGTCGTCGTGAATGGTTCGCCGACGCCAAGCGTTGCCGGCTTATCGGCAGGCGCGCTGCGCGGGATCTTGGAGACGTCTGCCTTCAGCGCCTTGACTAGAGGCGACAGCTGGGCGCGCGTGGACGCAGAGAGGCCACTGTGGGAGCTAGCAAGCACTCCCAGCGCAGCCTGCGTGTCGGCGGCGACCTTCAGCAGACCCTGCTGGGCGAGCGACGCCTGCCCGACGGTTCCCTGCCCCTTGACCACCTGCTTTTTGGTCTGGCTGGTGAGCGGCCGATTGATCACTTCCAGTAGGGCGTGGTTCTGCCACAGGCAAACGCCGAATGCCACCGCCAGCACGACCGCGCTGACGATCAAGCGTGTGCGCAGCTCTTCCAAATGGTCGACGAGGCTAAGGCGATCCTCGTGGCCGATCGTACGGATGGCACTGGCCATGGGCCTTATGAACCTACCACCGCGCCGGCCTCAGCCCGCTGGCGCCAAGCACACGTCGGTTTGGCCGCTAAAGGCCCCAGCTTTGCGCGTCGATGACGACCCAGAACACAATGGACTCAGACAAGGACCCCGACATCCACCGCCGCGCATCCTCGCAGGCCGGCAAGCCTACGGGTGCTGTCTATGGCGATCAGCAGCGGAGCATCGAGGGCGCGTGTTCGCCGGCCCAGTTGCACGTGTGCTTCCACTGCGCTGGGGAGCTCGTCTATCCGTTGGACTGGTCCGAGGAGGGTCCGCGCCACTGGCGCATCGTGCTGCGTTGTCCGGAGTGCGAGTCACGACGGGAAGGGGTCTTTGACCAGACGGCCGTGGAACGACTTGACGACGAGCTCGACCGCGGATCGAGCGCGCTGCTCGGTGATCTCAGGCGCATGACACACGCAAATATGTCTGAGGAAGTGGAGTTCTTTGTGCGTGCGCTCGACGCCGAGCTGATCATGCCGAGCGACTTTTGAGCAAACGCGCTCAGCGGTAGCGCTCGACCACTGCGTCGGCCACCAGACCAAGCAGCTCCGAGCGACCGTCGGGAAGGATCGCCGGCAGCGCTGCCTTCGCCTCTGCGACCACCGCGAGCGCCCGTTCACGTGCCTCCTCGAGCGCTCCAGTTGCGGTGATTCGCTCACACAGCGCCTCGAGGTCCTGTGCGGCACCCGCGCCGCTGTCCCCACTAAGAGAGGCCAAGTCGATTTGTGCGAGCTCCGGCTCCCGTTCGCGTGCCAGGATAAACGGGAGCGTGACTGTGCCATCGAGCAGGTCGGTGCCGCGCGACTTACCAGTGCGCTCTACCGGACCTGATACGTCGAGTACATCGTCGAGCATCTGGAAGGCGAGCCCGATCCGCCGCGCGAAGGCCCCCAGCGCGTCGGCCAGCACGCCGGAGGCTTCCACCGCGGTGAGCGCCCCCAGACGGCAGGCTGCCTCGAACAGCGCGGCGGTCTTCAGCTCGCAGCGGCGCAAATATCGCTCCACTGGTACGTGCGGGGCATAGGCGTCCTCACGCTGCAACAGCTCACCTTCGGCCAGCGCCGAACTAGCTTCCGAGAGTGCTGCCAGTTGCGTGGCGTCTTCATTTTTCGCCAACTCAGCGAATGCCCGCGAGAACAGCAGGTCACCCGTGGCAACAGCTGTCTGGCGACCGGCTACCGCGGCCACCGTCGGGTGCCCGCGGCGCAGCAGCGCGCCGTCGATCAAGTCGTCGTGTACAAGCGTCGCCGAGTGGACGAGCTCAACGGCAACAGCGGCACGCACCAGCCGCTCGGCCCCGTCGGGGGTCTCCGGCGGCCCCCCGGCGGCCTCAGCCGCAAGCACCACGAGCAGCGGGCGCAAGCGCTTGCCGCCACCGCCAATCGCAGCAGTTGCGTGTCCTGCCAGCGATGCGCCCGCGTTCGCGGTGACCAGTTCGAGATGGCGCTCAGTGCGCGCCATCCAGGCGCGTAGGCGCTCGCCCCCGCGCTCCATGATCGCGTCGAGGCTGTCCACGCCCGCGGAGTCACTCCTCGACGTACTGCTCATCACGCTCATCATGCCCGCTCGGGCGGCACGGTACCCGCGTGGATTGCAACGATCCCGCCGGCCGTGAGCAGATAGCCAATGTCAGACAGTCCCGCCTGCTGCAACTGTGCCGCGAGTGCTGCGGGAGCGGGCCAGCGTTTGACGGAGTTGGGCAGGTAGTTGTAAGCATCGGCGATCGTGGAGGACGGCGAGGCCCCGCGCGCACGCGCGGACAGGGCGGAGATGGTACCGGTGGCCTTGCCGATCACCGGAACGACGCGGTCGAACCACAGGCGATAGAACAGTGACAGCGGCGCGCGGGTTGGGGTTGTGATCTCGAGCACTACCACGCGGCCGCCGGGACGCACGACCCGCACCATCTCGGTCAATCCACGGGCGAGGTCTTCGAAGTTGCGTGCACCAAAGCCCACGGTGGCCGCATCGAAGCGGGCGTCCGGATATGGGAGCTCCATCGCATCCGCCCACTCAAAGCGCGGACGTACGCCGACGAGCGCTCGGGCCGCGACCTTCGCGCGTGCTCGTTCGAGCATGCCCTCGGAGAAGTCTGAGCCGAGCACCTCACCGTTCGGGCCGACACGGCGTGCCAGCTCGATCGCTAGGTCGCCGGTGCCCGTTGCCACGTCGAGCACGCGGCTGCCCGGACCTACCCTCGCGAAGTCGGCCGCGCGTGAGCGCCAACGATGATGCAGACCCGCGGTCATCGCTGTGTTCAGCGGGTCATATACGCCCGCGATGCGGTCGAACATCGTGCGGACCTGACCCGCCTCAAGCGTGCCGGCGCCGCCGTGCTCAGGAGCAGGCACGCCCCCTGCTACTTGAGCGTGGAGAGGAAGTCGATGACTGCCTTGAACTTCTTCGCCGGCAGGTTCTTAAACGACGGCATCGGTGCCGTTGGGTTGACGAGCGTGCGCGCGATGCCCAAGGATGGCAGCCGCGAGGCAATGTGGGTCAAGTCGGGTCCCGGTCCGACGTTGCCGTTGTCGCCGATTTTGTGGCACGCCTCGCAACCTGACTGGGCGACGACATTGCGCCCTTCGTTCCACTCTGTGATGGCGGCTTTACCGTCTTCGCGAACGACTTTCGGCACCGTCCATTCGAGCGCGTCCGGCGTACCGGCGGTTGCCCCGTTGTAGGTGAGGTAGGCCATCGCACCGATGACAATAATGCCTGTGATCGTCGCGACGGGACGGCGCTCGGGACGGCGCTCCGGTCCACGGTCGTAGAAGGGCAGCAGGAACAGCAGGATCATGCCAAGCGTTGGCACGCCGATCGTGGCGAGCTGGACGAGGCTCGGCACCCTGATGATGCGCAAGACATCAAACAGGAAGAAGAAGTACCACTCAGGACGGGCGTCGTAGCTTGTGGTCGTCGGGTTGGCCTTAGCGCCGAGCTCAGCGCCGAGCACAAGTGACATGGCGATAATAATCGCCATGACCACGCAAGCCATCGCTGCGTCCTTGGCTACTGCGTAGGGGAAGAACGGCTTGCCTTCCGCCTTCAGCGCAGCGTACTCGCGAAGGTATTCCTCCTTCTCGCGCTGGTTCATCGAGAAATCCCCGCCGGCCGGTCATGGCTGGCTGCTGTGCGAAGCGTCATTGAGCTAGACCTCCGTCTCGCGCAGCTCTGCGCGCTTCTTGGAGTGTTTCCACGGTGGCGCTGTGGTGCCCAGCTTCGCCACGAGGTACAGGTGCGCGCCGATCAGCGCGGCGAGCAAGCCGGGGATCAGCAGCATATGAATGGCATAGAAACGCGACAGTGTGGTCGCACCGATTTCCGAGCCGCCACGCAGGAAGTCCGAGAGATAGGGACCAATCAATGGGCCGGTACCGTTGATGTTAACCCCGACGATCGTCGCCCAGTACGCGCGCTCGTCGAACGGCAGCAGGTATCCGGTGAACGACATGGCCATCGTCAGGATCAACAGCACCACGCCGATCACCCAGTTGAGCTCGCGCGGGTACTTGTATGCGCCGAAGAAGAACGTGCGTCCCATGTGCATGAACACGAGCACCACCATCACGCTCGAGCCCCACTTGTGCATGCCGCGCACGAATTGGCCGAGGAACACGTCGTTGGTGATGTAACGGATCGATTCGTAGGCACCACCGGCCGGTTCCGGACGGTAGTACATAGCCAAGAACACGCCCGTGACTGCCTGGCTGAGAAACGCGAACATAGTGGCCGAGCCGAGCGTGTAGAACCAGTTGGTGCCCTTGGGCACCTTGCGGAACATCATCCACCGGGCAGCACCGCTTAGCGACGTACGCTCGTCGACCCAGGCGACGGTGGTGATACCAGCCTGCTTGGCTTCCTCCAGCGGCCCCGCCTTGCCGTTCTCGCTTGGACGCGGCGGCGGTTCCCGCAACGGCGGCGGGAGCGGGGGGGCTGGAAGCTTGGGAAGTCGTGGCACTAGGGTTTCTCGCTCTGCTATTTCCGGGCGTCGGGTCGTGACGGGTAGAAGTACTGGCCGATGCCGTCTAGCGGCTCGCCGGGATCGCGGGGCGAGAAGCGTCGCAACTGGCTGTTGACGCTGAAGCGGGGGCCAACTTCGACGTTTTCGCCGGACACACGCGTGTAGAAACGGTCGAGCGGCCTCACCGGCGGCCCGGCGACCGGTTTGCCGAGCAGGTCATACACGCCGCCGTGGCACGGGCAGATAAAGCGCTCTGCGGCATCCACCCAACGCACGGGGCAACCAAGGTGGACACAGCGGTCGGAGATGGCGATGTACGGCGTGTCACGGTCGTAGATGTCCGTGTCGATGGCGTCGTTGTGCTTGCGCACATACACCGTCGTCTTGCCTGCCTCACCAATGCCGGGAACGGCCGTGAGGACGGTGGGTACGTAGTTGTCTTCGGAGAACTCGCCAACGGTCCCTACCGTTTCCCAACGGATGGTGTTGTGCTCGAAGATCGGCCCGAGCGCGAAACCAAGCGCGGGTAGAGCGAACGATGCAGCGGCGACCGCGCCCGCAGTGTGGGCGGTTCCGGTCATGAACCGACGCCGGGTGATCGTCTCGCCCTCGAACGCTCCCGGGATCCCACGGTCGAGCGTGTACTTGGACTTGTGCTTATCGCGCTTGTCTGGCACCGCGCGCAAACAATACCGAGGCGCGAATCAGGGCGCCGTCGTAGCCACCAAAGCACTTGTGCGCATCGCCTCAATACCCTCGGCATCGCCGGCCGACACAAGCGCCTTGGCACGCCGGTGAGTCTCGTTGGTGCCCCAGCCGACCGCTCGGGCGCCGGCATCCCAGACAACGTCTGCCAACTTCTCGCTGCCGGCGCCCTGCGCGAGCGCACTCAGAGTGATCGTGTCGGCGAGCTCCGCAACCGCGAATGTGTCTCCCAGTTGCACAAGTCGGGCAAGGCCCATTGCGTACAGGCGATCCCCTGCCAGCAGCCTCAGGTCGGCGTCGGGTACGAGCACCACCCGCGGCGAGCCGTAATGGAGCAGATAGCCCTCGTAGATCGCCTCGACCAGCAGTTCGTACTCCTCGCGACTACCAGCAGCGCGTGGGCCGCTGGCAGCGATGCTTGCAGGACTGGGAGCAGCCTCGTGTCGGCCGCGTTCGGATTGCGTGTTAGGCGCGACGAGCGACGCCATCAGCCCGCCCCCCTCGAGTAGCAGCGCCCGCAGCCGCACGATCGCATCCTCGCCGGCTAGTGGCACCTGCGCGCTCACCTACCAGCCACCACTTCAGGCAAACAGGCAAAGGCCGCTGCGGCGGCCTCCGATGTGCGTTCGATGTGCTCATCCGTGTGCACCAGCGAAGGGAACCACGCCTCGAACTGCGATGGCGGCGGGTAGACGCCGCGCGCGAGCAGCTCGCGGCACCACATCGCATGTGCATCAAGGTCACATGCCTGCGCGGCGGCGAAGCTCTCCACAGGACGCTCACTGAAGAAGACTGTCACGAGGCCCGGCATGTTGACGACTTGTACGGGATATCTGTCCGCCCATGGGCTGGCGGCCTCGCGCAGACCGTCGGCGAGGCGTTGTGTGATTGCGCCCAAACGTGCGTAAGCGGGCCCGTCGAGCAGCTCTAGTGTCGCAAGGGCAGCGGCAACGGCCAATGGATTGCCCGACAGCGTTCCCGCCTGGTAGACGTCCCCGCTCGGCGCGAGCTTGCGCATCAGCTCCGCACCGCCACCGAGCGCCGCGGCGGGCAGTCCGCCGCCAATGATCTTGCCCATGATCACCAGGTCGCCGGCTATGCCCAAGAGCTCCTGGGCGCCGCCGCGAGCAACGCGAAAGCCACTGATCACCTCGTCGAGAATCAGCAGCGCGCCGTTTACGTCGGCGCGCTCGCGCAACAGCGCCAGGAAGCCGTCTGCGGGTGGCACGAGCCCCATGTTGGCCGGAAGCGGCTCGGCGACGATCGCCGCCAGCTCGTGGCGTTCGGTCGCAGCGACGAGCGCCTCGGGGTCGTTCCACGGCACGACGATCGTGCCCGCTGTGGCGCTCGTCGGCACCCCCGGGCTCGCGGGCAGACCTTGGGTAGCCAGACCAGAGCCAGCCTCGGCAAGCAGCCCATCGGAGTGTCCGTGGTAAGCGCCGGCGAACTTGAGGATGCACTCGCGGCCGGTAGCAGCACGCGCGAGGCGGATGGCGGTCATCGCGGCCTCGGTGCCCGAGGAGGTCATTCGCAGCATCTCTACGTTCGGCACGCGGCACACCACCTCGCGCGCAAGATCGACCTCGCCGGCGGTGGGAGCGCCAAAGCTCGTACCAGCCGCGGCCGTCCGGGCGATCGCGTCGAGCACGTGCGGATGAGCGTGTCCGTGGATCAGCGGTCCCCACGAACAGACGTAGTCGACATACCTGTTGGCGTCGACGTCGACCAATTCAGCTCCTTCACCACGGGCGATGAAGATCGGGTCGCGTCCGATCGCGCGCATCGCGCGCACGGGCGAGTTGACGCCGCCGGGGATCAGCTCGAGCGCACGCCTATAGAGCTCGGCGGAGCGCGTATCGGTGAGGGAGCCAGTCACGAGCCCGCGCTCAAGCGTGCGCGCGCTCCCAGTTCTTGAAGTCCTCGGTGAAATACAGCAGGCGGATCTTCTTGAACTCGGTGGACGAGTACAGCGTGGCGCGCTCTGCGATGCCAGTGCTCTCGGCGATCGAGTCGAGCACTGCGTCGCACTCCTCCTTGGAACGCCCGTGGGCCATGGTGAACACCGAGTACGGCCAGTCCTCATAGGTGGGGCGCTGGTAGCAGTGGGAGATGCCGCGCACCGCGGCCATACGACAGCCGATCTCGAAGATCTGCTCGTCAGGCACCTTCCACACGCCCATGCCATTCGCGGAAAAGCCAGCGCGGCGGTGATAGAGGATGGCTGCCACGCGACGAAGAATGCCGCGCTCCTGCATGCCGGCAAGGTGGTCGAGCAGACGCTCCTGTGGCATTCCGAGCTCTGCGGCAGCAGGTGCGTAGGGCTCCTCGACCACTGGCATGTTCCCCTGCAGCACGCGGATGACGGCGATGTCGAGCTCGTCGTAGGGCTGGGGCTCGAGCTCGATCGGCTGCTTGACCTCGGCGGCACTGGACAGCGCCTCGGTTCCACCCTCCATCTCGAGGTCCATGCGGATCTTGAACAGCTTGAGCGTGGGCAGCTGGCGTACGGACTCGGCGCCCGCCTCGCTGGCGAGCACCTCGAGCGTGCCCTCCAATCCGAGCTTTGAGTCCGGCTCGGTGGCAATCGTGAACCACAAGTTGAACTCGTGGTTGCGCAGGTAGTTGTGGGAGACGCCAGGGTGCGCGTTGATGATCTGCGCAGCGCGGTGGGGATGATCGGGGTCGACCTTGGCGGCGACGAGCATGGAGGAGTAGCCCAGAGCGCGAGTGTCGAAGATGGGGGTGACCTGGCGGATGATGCGCTTGTCGAGCAGATGCCGTACACGCTCCATCACCTCCTGCTCCGATACCCCACCCTGCTCGGCCACGTGGCGGTAGGGCCTAGCCGCAATCGGGAAGCTCCCCTGCATCAGGTTCAACAGCTTGCGGTCGACGTCGTCGAGCGCGATCGCCGCTCCGTCCTTGCGACTGCGGAGCTTCGGCACGGCCGTGGCGGGCAGCGTCGGATCGGCGACGTCGGCCAACGGCGCGGGGCTCGCCTCCGTGGGCTCATTACTCAAGTCTGCTCTGCTAGCCATGTGGCTGCGTCCTTTGCGTGGTAGGTGATGATCGTGTCGGCGCCTGCGCGGCGCAGGGAAGTGAGTATCTCTAGGACGGTTGCGCGCTCGTCCAGGTAGCCAGCGGCGGCTGCAGCCTTGACCATCGCATACTCGCCGCTGACGTTGTATGCAGCAACGGGCAGCCGCGTGGCGCGCTTTACCGCCCTGATCAAGTCGCCGTATGCAAGCGCAGGCTTGACCATGACCATGTCAGCGCCCTCCTGCACGTCAAGCAGCGCCTCACGCACAGCCTCGCGGCCGTTGGCGGGGTCCATCTGGTAGCCGCGGCGGTCCCCGAAGACAGGAGCCGAGTCGGCGGCCTCCCGAAACGGCCCATAAAAGGCGGATGCGAACTTGGCGGAGTAAGCGAGAATCGGCACCTCGGAGAAGCCCTCACCGTCGAGCGCCTCGCGGATCGCGCCGACGCGCCCGTCCATCATGTCCGACGGCGCGACGATGTCAGCTCCGGCACGAGCGTGGCTGACAGCTGTGCGGGCGAGGAGCTCCAGGGAGGCGTCGTTGTCGACGCTGGGCGGACTTGTGTCGTGATCGAGCACGCCACAGTGGCCGTGAGAGGTGTACTCGCACAAGCACACATCCGTGAGCACGAGCAGCTCAGGCCGCGCCTGCTTGATCGCGCGTGTGGCCAGCTGCACGACCCCGTCCTCGTCCCACGCACCGGAGCCATACTCGTCCTTCTCAGCTGGCAGCCCGAACAGCATCACCCCGGGGATTCCCAGCGCGGCGGCCTCGTGGGCCTCCTCGACGACGGCCGAAAGCGAAAGGCGATCGACCCCGGGCATCGTCGCGATCGGTTCGCGCCCAGCACGTCGAGTGCCGGACGGCTCGACCTCGGTGACGAACAGCGGTAGCACGAGCTGGCCAGCACGCAAGTCCGTCTCACGCACGAGCCCGCGTAGAGGAGCGCTGGCCCGCAGCCTGCGCATACGCGTCTGTGGAAAGGCCATCGCAATCGAGGATACCCCGCTATTGAGCACCGAGCGGCTATCCGCGCGCGCCTCACGTGCTCTGACGGCGTAGGCGCTGGTGCTATTCAGCCCCCTGCAGACCCACACGCGCGAGCGCGCCAAAGACCGCAGCAAGCACACAGAGATGTAGGAGTGGCAGGCCGATCGCCGGAGAGGCGCCATTGACTGCCGCGTCGAGTGCCTGCAGCGCGGCCTTGAATGGGAACAGGAAGGAGATCACGTTGATTGCGTGGTAGACGCCACCCGACACCGACCCGGTCGGCACGAGGGCAAGGAACGCCAGCGGCAGCGATAGTCCAAACGCCAGCAGCGAAGCGGCTCGCACCTCACGCGCGAGCACGCCAATTGCCACCCCGAGCGCACCAAAGGCAACGGCGCCGAGCGCGAGTGCCACCAGCCACAGACCTGCGCGACTCCAGTCGAGTGCTACGAACGCACCGATCCCGGCGAGCATCGCCAGGGCAAGCACGAACGCACAGCCGGCAGCAAGGAGCGTCTTCTCGAACAGCAACAGCTCGCGCGATACGAGTGGCCCTCGACCACCCGGTGGGCTCCTGACCAGGCGTGCGAGCGTGTGCTCTTCGCGCTCGAGCGCGACGCCACCGGCCGCCAAGAGCACACATACGAACATCAACGACACGCTCACCGCAACGACTACCGCAAAGGTGTTCAGCGGCGTGCGCCGGCCATGCAACAACACGCTGTTGACCCGGATCGGCTGCCCAATGGTCGCGAGCACGCTCCTGCTGAGCGACAGGTTCTCGGCGGCGAAGGTGGCGAACGTATCGATCCGTTCCAGTTCCGTGCGCTCGTGGCCGTGAGGGAGATGGGTGATGATCGTCGCAAGCGTTGGCGGTATCTGATCGAGGCCGATGAGATCTTCGGGTGCGCCGATGCTGCCGAGGTGACCGCCGCTGAGCAACGAGCCGATGACCCGCCCAGCGGCCTTCTGGATCTGCGTGGAGAAACCCAGGTTCGCCTGTGCCAGCGCCGAGTTCAGCGTCGAGCGGACGAGCGATTGCTCGAGCGCATCACCGTTGTAGAGGACTTCCAACTGCGCCTTCTCGGTGGCTGAGGAAACCCGAGCGGCGATGTCAGGCGGGATCACTACTGCTGCGAGCACTTCGCCTGATTTGACCTTCGCTACGGCCTGTGCGCGGGTAGATACTTCGATTGCCTGGACCTGGTCGAAGAGTTGGTGGGCGTAAGCGCCAACGGCGATCCGCTGGCTGCCGACCTTGATCGTTTCTCCGGGCGCGGTCTCGTTGACGATTGCCACGCGTGGACGTGACGGACTCCGGGAGATCGCAAAGCCGAGTAGCAACGCAACGGCCACGGGATAGACGATCAGCAGCGCGAGGAGCAGTCGCGAACGACGCAGGATCAGGAGGTCCTTGCGTAGGAGCCATCTCACGGCGTGTCCTCTCGGTGTGCGCGCAGCTGTCTCACGTGTCAGCTCCCTCGGCGGATGGCTTGTGCGAGTGTTCGCGCAGGAAGCGGACTAGCGCTTGCTCGAGGTCACCGTCGGCGGGCTCACCACCGCGATCCAATAGCGACTCGGCGGCGCCGTCGAACAGCAGCCGGCCCTCGGCCAGAACGAGCAGGCGATCGGCGTGGCGCTGCGCCTCGGCGACGTTGTGGGTCGAGAAGACCACGGTCGTACCGGCAGCGGCACGGACAGCGACGAACTCCCACAGGCGCTCGCGCTGACCCGGGTCCAATGAGGACGAGGGCTCATCCAGCACCAACACAAGCGGGTCGCCGATCAGCCCAAGCGCGACGTTCACGCGTTGGCGGTTGCCGCCAGAGAGCCGGCCGACGGGCTCGTCCGCACGCGCCTGCAGGCCAGTCTGCTCGAGCATTCGCTGCACCGCGGCGCGGACGTCTGCAACCCCCTCGAGATTGGCAAACAGCTCGAGGTTCTCCGCGACCGATAGCTTCGAGTAGAGCGCCGACGCCTGTGGCACCCAGCCGACACCCCGGCCGGCCTCGCCCGTGCCGCGGTTAACCGTGCCGGCGCTCGGCGAGGCGATCCCGGCGATGATCGACAAGAGCGTCGTCTTGCCGGCACCATTGGGACCAACCACAGCGACTAGCTCTCCGGCGCCAACTTGGAAGCTGACGTCTTGCAGCGCCGGTCGAACGCCATAGTGCTTGGCGAGGGCGCTAGCGCCGAGGACAACGCTCACAACAGTCCGCTGTGGCCGCGATCCCAGGGTTCGAGGGTCACGTGGCGACTCAGATAGACAGCCGTCTCACGCAAGACCGCGAGGATTGGCAGCGCGAGCAAGGCACCAAGGATGCCGTAGAACTGCAGGCCGAGCAGCAGCGCCAGGATCACGAGCAGTGGGTTGATTCGCAGCGTGTGCCCGAACACTTGAGGCGCGACCACGTGGCCCTCGAGCTGTTGCAAGCCGACGAACAGCAAAGTTATCCACAGAGCAGTGATTGGTTTAGTGAGTAGCGCGACGATCACCGGTGGTAGCGCACCAAGAATTGGGCCGACGTAGGGCACGAGCTCCATCACGCCATAGAACACGGCGAAAGCCACCGCGTAGGTACGGCCGTCGGGGAAGATGCCGAGCACGCCGAACAGATACAGGGCGACACCGGTGGAGACACCCATGATCGTGCTGAACAGCAGCTGCCCGCCGACGTAGCGAGAGATCGCACGCTGCACCAGGTGCGGATAGTCGTCGGCATTGGAACCGTCGCCGTCAGGCATCGCGCGGCGCACAAGCGTGCCGATCTGGCGTCCGTACAAGAGCATGTACACCGACAACACGAACACCAGCACGAGATCGAAGATCCCGTTGGCCACTTCGGTGGCAAGCGCACCCCCGAACGACGCCAGTTTGGCGGCGCTCTTGGCGACTTTGCCCTCGATGCTCTGTAGCGCAGTCTTGCCCTGTTTGACGAGTTCCACGTGGATGCCGCGACGATCGAGGTAATGCTGGAGGTTTTCGATCGACTTGTTGGCTTCGGCCTCGATGTGCGGCAGGTTGTTGCTGAACGTGCGCACCTGATCGGAGATAGGGTTGGCCAGCAGAAACCCGATACCGGCCAGCGTGAGGAAGAATGCTAGGTACACGGTGAGCACCGCTAGGCCACGGGGAAGGCGCGTGCGGTGCAGGAACGCGACAGCCGGGTTGAGGAGCAGTGCTATGA
The DNA here is from genome assembly GCA_036513795.1 of Solirubrobacteraceae bacterium. Classification (GTDB taxonomy): domain Bacteria; phylum Actinomycetota; class Thermoleophilia; order Solirubrobacterales; family Solirubrobacteraceae; genus Palsa-744. The sequence continues at coordinate 15,561 of DATBYJ010000278.1, forward strand.
GGCCGGCAATGATGAAGATCACGAGTACTTTCCCCGCGGCTTTTGCCAGCGCCCACATCGCCAACAGGGCCAATGGCAGCAGCACCAACTGCACCCAGCGGGGGATCACCACACGCGGCGGCTCCGTCGAGGAGCTCGCGTCGACCCCGCCAGCCGTCGCGCCGTCTGGCCCGTCGCTCAGCTCACGCTCGTGCTCGCCGGGCGGATCGACCCGCGGCGGATCGACCGCAGGGGCTTTCTCGGAGACGCCGCTCACCTGCCTCCCACCATCGCCAGAGTATGGCTGAGTCCGAGGCGGCCACCGCAAGGTCTGGGAACTCGAGTGAGCACACGGCAGCGAGCGCGCTGACGGATGCGAACGCCACAGAGGCAGTTCGTATCCTGTTTGCGGGCGACGTGGTGGGGGGTCTCGGGCGGCATACGCTGCTCGACTGCCTGCCGGTCTTGCGCGAGCGTTACGCGCCGACGTTCGTGGTCGTCAACGGCGAGAACGCTGCCGGCGGTTTGGGGATCACGCCGAAGATCGCCGAGCAGATGTTCGCGGCAGGTGTCGATGCGATCACGCTAGGCAATCACACCTATCACCGCCGCGAGGTCTACTCATATCTGGACTCCGGTAAGCCGATCGTGCGTCCGGCCAACTTCCTGCGCAGCCAGCCAGGGCACGGCGTGTGTGTGGTGGAGCGCAACGGGATGCGCCTGGGGGTGGTGAACCTCAGCGGCAATCTGTACGTACGCGCGGGACGTTCCGCGTTCACCGAGATCGAGGTCGCGCTGGGGGAACTGGGCGGGGTCGATCACATCCTCGTGGACATGCACGCCGAGGCGACCTCGGAGAAGGTCGCGCTGGGCTGGCATTTGGATGGACGTGTGACGGCCGTGGTGGGCACGCACACACACGTGCCCACCGCCGACGCACGGGTGCTCCCGGGTGGGACCGCTTACATCACCGACGTCGGTATGACCGGGCCGCGGGGTGGTGTGATCGGCGTCAAGCGCGAGCAGGCAATCGAGTCGCTGCTGACGCAGATGCCGATTCGTTTTGAGACCTCCGCGGAGGATCCGTGGCTGATGGGTGTGCTGGTCAGCTGCTCACAGCGACTGCGGGCAGACTCGATCGAGCAGGTGCTGATGCCGAGACCGGCACTGGGTCGCGAGGATCACTGAGGCACCCGAATAGGGCAACGATCACGAGCCCGAAGAACCACGGGATGTACAGATAGAACCAGTGTTCGATGCTTAGCTGCTCGGCAATCACAACCGCCGCGCACGCGGCGCACAGCCCGACGATGTCCGCACGCCGGGGGATAAACGCGAGCGCGAGCGCGAGCAGGACGGCGGCGATCTCGACGACCGGCTCAAGTCCCTGGAGCCGGTATAGACCCCACACTGAGAATGGGGAGCCACGGCTTGACTGGTAGGCGAACGTACGCTCATAGATCTCGTGTAGCGAGTCGTGGCTGAGCGCTGGTATGCAGGCCAGGGCGCTGGCCGCCAAGAATGCCGCCACGTACAGCGCCAATGAGCGGATGCGGCGCGCCGGCGACTGGCCAATCAGGTCGTGTGTGGCAAAGAGCGGCGCCAGGGCAAGTGGCGCGAACTTCGTCAGGCCGGCCAGCGCTGCCAGCGCGCCGCGTCCGGCCAGCGCCAGCTGCGAGCGGTAGCTGGCGAGCAGCACGGCAGCGAGAATCAGCACGCCTACGAGGCTGTCGTTGGAGTTGCTCTCCAGGGAGAACAGCGTGAACGGATAGGCGACCCACGCATACGCAAGTGCCGTGCCGAGCGTCGGGCCGCGCATGCGTCGGCCGATCAGGAACAACAGCGCGGTGGCCAGCAGGTCGAAGAAGATTGCTGCAGCGTGAGCAGCGGGCAGGTCATCCCAGGTGCCGCTCCAGCCGAAGATCTGCTCAAACGGGACGTAAGCCTCGTAGTTGACCGGTCCGTACGTGTCGCCGTGTTCGTTGTCGGTCGGATAGCCACCATAGAGCGCCCTGCCGTTGACGATCCGCTGCGCTCCGATCACGCCCGCGTAGCCCACGTCCACAACGTTCGAGTCGACGACGTTGAGGGTGATGCGAAAACCGAGCAGAAACACCACGCCGAGCACCAGCCACGGGGTGGGGACCAGCAAACGCAGGCGCGGGGTATTCGAGCGCCCATCAGGGGGAGAGCGGCGTCGCAGCAGGGCGAGCATCCGGGCCAGCAGATACAGCAGTGGCGGATAGCTCAGGGGTACGGACGCGTAGATGTTCGCGTGATTGAAGAATGCCAACGACACGGAGAACGACAGCAGCATCAAGAGGTCCAGATGCAGCAGTGACCATGGCCGACGGAAGTTGAAGAACGGCAGCATGAACAGCAGGCACATCGGCAGCCAGATGTACACGGCGTTGACGTGCCTGCCGAACGCACCCGGATAGCCGCGGGCCATTGTCCACGCGATTTGAAAGCCAGTCCACTGTTCGACCACGCGTCCGCCGAGGTCGTTGATGATGACCAGCCCGATCTCGGTCTTGCCGTTATGGGTGAAGTAGCTGACCTGCCATTGGAAAGCACCCTTCAGATAAACATCGCCGAAGGAGCCTCTGTATTCGTGGCTCAGTGCTTTCATCTTGGGAAGGCGATTGGCAATCGCCAGCACCTGATTGGAGGAGAGCCTGCGGGCCGCTGGGGGCACGTTCGAGAGCGCCACCGGAACCGGCGTTTCCGAGTTGGTGGTGCTCGTTCGGGTGGAAGTGTGTGTGCCCGCCGATGCGTGCGCGTGGAATGCATCTGCGGGAAACGTCCGAGAGGCAGCAGCCGCGCAAGTACTCATCAGCGCGAGCACCGCTAGCAGGAGCACTAGGACTACTGCCACCAGCGCAGATTTGGCGATGAAACGCATCGTTACGCAGCCGTTCACCCAATTACTCGAGCCCGAAATGTCCCCGTACAAGCGCGGCGACGTCGCGTATCGCCGACTGAGCGGGCATTGGATCGGGCAACTGCACACCGCTGAGCACGAGCGCGCCGAGCGAGTCCGAGGCGTGCAGCGAGCCATGGCTGCCACCGCCAACATGCGCTTGGCGACCCCAGTCGAGGAACTCGAAGCCGGGCGCCGCGGATAGCAGCACCTCACCAGAGTTCCGACAGATCAATGCCGCCCATGCTCGTGCCAGCGCGTCTGGATAATCGGGGCTCGACAGGCAGCCGTCGTGCACGCTAGCGCCGAGTACCGCCAACGCGCCATCGACGCTCCAGCCGACACCACGGGCGTCGCGCATCTCACCACCAGGGGCGAATCGCAGCTCACCGTGCTGAGGACTCGCAATAACGCCCTCGCGGGGCGCGTCATGGGCGTCGCGCTCGAGCCATAGCACGAGGTCGACACCGTCGATAGCGAGGCTGCGGGCAACGACAGAGGCGCGCATCCCATCACGCTGTGATGGGTGCAGCGCATAGACCATGGCGGCGCGCTGGGAAGGGCAAACGGCAATGCGCGGCTCGGGGGCATCGGAATCGTCCGCGGAGCGACTCGCGCGTGCGGGGCCGAGCACGCCGAGCTCGGCCAGTTCATCCTGGAGCGCGATCGTCGCCGTGACAGGTGCCTGAGAGTGGTCAGCCATCACGATCATCGCGTGCTCAGCAAGGAACTGGTCCACGCCACCGGCAGCGTTCATCACACGTGCGAGCTGCAAGTCGGCCTGGGCGATTGAGTGGGCCTGCCCCTCCGGGCCGCGCTTGTGCGAGTGCCAGTCGTTGTCGGGCAGCGACAGCAGCAGGAAGTCGAACAGATCGTGCTCGACCATGTACGCGGACACGCAGCCGGAGTGGCGATCACGCACGCCGGGCATGCCCAACCCGGAGCGACAGCCCGTGCGCTGCGAGGCAAAGATGTCTGCATAGAAGAGCTCGCGAGGGCCCATCACCGGGTGGCGCATCAGCGTCGAAGCCACCCGCGTGAGGGCAGTGTCGCGCTGAGGCTCGTGCCGATAGCGCCCTCGATACATCAGATAGGTGGTACCGGCGGTGCGCACGCCGGCGTCGTCGAGCGTCTCGAACACGGTCGGCGTGTTCGCAGAGAGATGCGCACGGTTCATGTTGTAGACCGTGTCAGTGAGCTGGCGGGCAATGCCAAAGCGCTGAGCAGCACGAAAGCTGGAGCCGTACTCGACATAGCGGTGCTCCTCGCGGTGGAACCAGTTCATGCCCGGGATTTCGTGGGCGTCCTGACTGAAGCCCGTGACGATCGACGCTGCACAGACGGGCGTCACAGACGGAAACGCGGCAACGCAATCGGAGACGTACAGCCCATCGTGTACAAGCCGCTCGAGCACGGGTGCAGTGCCAGCGGCGATCGCGCGCTCGAGCATGGCAGGCGCCATCGCATCGATCACACACAGGACGAGCTTTGGCGCCGAGGAGCTCACGACAAACGCATCAGCGGCGCAGAACGCGCAGCCCCGCGTACTTTTCATCGCCGCGTCCACGGCCACGCCAGGCAAACCAGACAAGCAGCGCCACAAGCACATAGCCGAGGGGGTGGAGCACCGCCACAAGCGCCGCCGCCAGGAGCGCGCCAGCATCGAGATAGACCGTCAACGCCTCGCGCGCCGAGCGGTCGCTCAGCCGCGAGCGAGCCCGCAGAAGTACAGGCCAACTAGCGCGCTGGGCAAGGGCCGCCGCGAGCAGACCACCGATCAGCCCGGGCCACCAGGCGTCGCCGTGCGCCGCCAGTGTCCCCGCGAAAGCGAGGGCACCCGCACCCAACCCCAGCCCTGTGAGGGACGCCGCAAGCGGGTCGGCCCGCCCGGCGCGCTGACCCGGGTCGAGGATCGGTGTGAGCTTCGCCAGCAACTGCAGGGCGTAGGCGAGCACGAATACGACGACCAGGACCAGCAGCCACCATCCAGCCTGCAGGAAGTGAAAACTGCCGCTGCCGAAGGCAATTCCGAGGGCGCTGTCAGAGCCGAGCGCCCCGGCAAGCAACAGCGGCAGGAACGGGCGCAGCCCACACGCTGCCGCGAGGCCGACGCCGAGACCGATGTAAAAGAAGAGACCGTTCATGCAAGCGTGGATTTGGAGGTGCGCTACCGTGCGCTGATGCGTACCCTGAGGGGCACCCTCCGTGCCGAAGGACCCTTCCTTCGGGAGGACAGGCAGGCAGGCGGTCATGGACGATAGACGACGAACCAGGCCGGCAGCACACGAGCTTGCTCGTTACGAGGCGCTGTTCGCGACGCGCACGCGCGGCATGAAAAGCTCGGCGATGCGCGAGATGATGGCTCTGACCGAGCGTCCCGACGTGATCTCGCTCGCCGGCGGGCTGCCCGACACGAGCACGTTTGCCCCGGAGCTATACGCAAAGCTGATGGCTCAGGTGGCGGCCAACTCGACGGCGCGGGCCTTGCAGTACGGACCCACAGAGGGAATGGCTGCAACCGTCGGCTGCATCGTCGATGTGATGGCCGCGGAGGGCACGCAGGTCGACCCCTCGGAGGTGATCGTCACGACCGGCGGCCAGCAGGTGATCGACCTCGTGTGCAAGGCGCTGATCGACCCTGACGATGTGATCGTCGCCGAGGCGCCCACATATCCAGGGGCGGTGCCCACATTCGGCGCCTACCAGGCACAGGTGGTGCAGATCGAGATCGACGAGGACGGCATGCCGATCGACGAGCTCGAGGCCACGCTGGACCGTCTCCAGAGCGAAGGCCGCAGGCCCAAGTTCATCTACACGATCCCCAACTTCCAGAACCCCGGTGGGGTAACGATGTCGTTGGCGCGCAGGCGCCGTCTGGTGCAGGTGGCGCGCGAGCGCGAGCTGCTGGTGCTCGAGGACAATCCCTACGGACTGCTGCGTTACGAGGGTGATCCGCTGCCTACGCTCTACTCGCTGGACGCCAAGAACGGGAGCCAGCCCTCCGGCGGCTCGGATCTGGTGGTCTACTTGGGCACGTTCTCGAAGATCCTCTCGCCAGGGCTGCGCCTGGGCTGGGCGGTGGCGCCACGACCGGTGCTGGAGAAGCTCAACCTCGGCAAACAGGGATCGGACCTGTGTTCCTCACCGGTTACGCAAATGTTCGTAGCTGCGTACTTCGCCGAGACGGGGAGCGAATCCGAGCCAGCGCAGCCCGCGTGGGTCGAGTACGTGGAGCGCCTGCGGCTGCTCTATAGGCGTAGGCGCGACGTGATGCTGCAGGCGCTGGAGGAGCACTTTGGCGGGCGCGCGAGCTGGACACGGCCCCAAGGTGGGCTGTTCATCTGGGCGACATTGGACGGCAACGTGGACACCACCGATCTGCTGGCGCGAAGCGAAGGCGTGGCGTTTGTCCCCGGGCGAGCCGCCTACATGGACGGCCGACGCGGTAGCTCCTCGATGCGCTTGAACTTCGCGGGAGTTCCCGACGACGACATCCGCGAGGGCATCCGTCGCATCGGCGAGATCATGGGCGGCGACACCGGCCTGCTGGGAAGCCTGATGGGAACCCAGTCCGCCCAGTCCGCCGAGACCCGGTCACCGGCCGCGGCCACACCCACCGCGCCACCCGACGATGGCACGCCGCTCGCGGACGTGCTCGAGCTGCCGCGCCGCGAGGGGGCCGAGCCGGCCCACAAGGCACGCCGACGACGGGATCGATGAGCGCCGCGCAGAAGGTGGCGGTGCTCAAGGGCGGAGGCTCGCTCGAGCGCACAGTGTCGCTGCGATCTGGTGCGCGCGTGCAGCAGGCGCTGAGCCGCCTTGGGTACGAGGTGATCGCGATCGACCCCGGGCAAGATCTTGTGGCACAGCTGCACGAGGCCAAGCCCGATGCAGCATTCCTGGCTCTCCATGGGGGCGATGGCGAGGACGGCACGGTGCAAGGCTTGTTGGAGCTGATCGGCGTGCCGTATACGGGCTCCGGCCCAGCCGCGTGCATGCGCTGCACCGATAAGGCACTCGCGAAGTACCTGATGCGCGAGGCGAGCATTCCCACGCCGGACTTCACCGCCATTAAGGAGAGCGCGATCAGGGAGCTAGGAGTGTCCGCTGCACTCGGCGACATCGAGCGGCTGCTCGGCTTTCCGCTCGTGGTCAAGCCCGCCAACCAGGGCTCTGCGCTGGGCGTCAAGTTCGCGCGGTCGAGCGATGAGCTTCCTGGGGCGATCGTGGGAGCGCTCTCGTATGACCGCAAGGCGGTAATCGAGCGCTATGTCAAGGGTCGCGATCTCGCCGTGTCGGTGCTCGACCCGGCGACTGAGCTTAGTTCCGCGTCCGGCCCACCGTTGGCACTGCCGGTCGTCGAGGCGATCCCGCGGGAAGAGGAGTTCTACAACTACGAGTCGCGCTATGAGATCGGCATGACCACGTTCGTGTGTCCCGCCGAGCTACCGGAGGAGACGACCGCCCGAGCCCAGCAGCTGGCGCTCGAGACGTACAAGCTGCTCGGCTGCCACGGGGTGGCGCGAGTCGACTTGATGATGGACGGCGAGACGGGTGAGCTATCGGTCCTGGAGACGAACGTCGGCCCCGGATTGACCGAAACCAGCCTGCTGCCACTCGCCGCCGACGCCGCGGGCATCGGCTTCGAGGAGCTAGTAGGCCGGATCCTCGCTAGCGCCTTTACACGCTAAGAGTCGCCTGCGGCGAAGTCCTCGGGCGACACTTGGTCTAGAAACTCCTTGAACTTCTCGACGACGTCCTCAGACTCCTCGACGTCGTGCTCGAACTCGATGGCCGACTCGGAGATGACCTCCTCAGCGGCGTAGATTGGGGCACCGGAGCGAACCGCGAGCGCGATGGCGTCGCTCGGGCGCGAGTCGATCTCGAGCTCGCGTCCATTGACGCTAAGCGTGATCGAGGCGAAGAAGGTGTTCTCACGCAGCTCCGTGACCGACACCTGTGTGCACTTGACATCGAGCTCGCCGAGGATGTCGCACAGGAGATCGTGGGTCATCGGCCGCGGCGTGCCTGCACCTTGCAGCTTCATCAAGATCGAAGCGGCCTCCGGATGCCCGATCCAGATGGGCAAGAACTTGTTGCCGTCGACGGTCTTCAGCAGCACGATTGGCTGCTTGCCAACCATGTCGAAGCTGACGCCGTAGATCACCATCTCCTGCACAAGGATCCTCCGAGAGGGGTAAAGGCAGAGTATAGGTCCCGGCCGAGCCGCCAACCAACAGCTTGACGGCCCGATCCGGGGGTCAACAGGACGAAAGGCTCCCGCGGTTCAGCGGAAGCTCCAAAGCTTGTTTCCAAGGAAGTTGAGCGGCATCGAGGCTGCTACCGCCAGCGCTTGGGCGGGAATCTTCGCGACACCCGCGCCCTCAACGAGCAGGGTCAGCACCAGCAGGCTGAAAGCCTCGGCCACGAGGCTGACCACGAGAAAGCGAAGCGCCTGAAAGTGCGCCCTGCCGTCGCGCGCGTCGAACGTCCAGAGGCGATTGAGCACAAAGTTGTTGATCACCGCTACGAGCCACGCAACCACCGACGCGGCGCGGTAGTCAAGCCCAGCCGAGTGCACGAACAACGCGTACACAGCAACATTGACCACGAAGCCAACGCCGCCCACGAGCCCGAAGCGCACCAGCTGCAGCCAGTTGGCTGGCCGGCGCATCCCGTGGAGCAGGCGAACGTGCGGCCGGATCTCCACGGCCGAGGCTTCCTCGCGCATCCGCATCAGGTTAGCGACACTTCCTGGCGGACAGGGTCGATAGCCTAACCGCATGACCTTCACGCGGAGGGCAATCGCAAGCGTCGGCTGCCTGCTGGCCGCCGGCATGCTGACCGGCTGCGGCGAAGCGACCGTAGGTAGCGCTGGCTCAACCACGACCAGGGCTGGTGCGAAAGCAGACCCGCCGGGTACAACGATTACCAACGCCGTGGCCACATCGGCGGGCAAGAGCGGCTCATCTGGGGTCGCGAAAGAGGTCGCCGACCCGCTGGAAGCCGACAGCTACCCGGCGCCTGCGTCCGTGCACCACTCGACGGCGAAGGCGCCGGTGAAGGCCGGTGAAGCGATCGTCGCCGCGGGAGCGCCCTCCGACGCGGAAGTACGCAAGGAGCTGCAGCAGATGCAGGCCGTGGAACGAAGCGCCAGACGAAGCCAAGCGCGCACGCTCACGCCTGTTCCCGGCGGCGAGTCGATTGGCGGCAACGGCACCATTCCGATCCCGTCGGGTGTGCCGGAAGTCATACAAAAGGTGATCGCTGGCGCCAACGAGATCGCTGACTTCCCCTACGTCTACGGCGGTGGGCATGCGTCGTTTATCGACAACGCCTACGACTGCTCTGGGTCCGTCAGCTACGCGCTGGCAGCCGGCGGCTTGCTGAGTGCCCCAGAGACCTCCGGTCAGCTCGAGAGCTGGGGGGCGCCGGGGCCAGGCAAGTACATCACCGTGTACGCCAACGCTGGCCATACCTACATGTACGTGGACGGGATGCTGTACGACACGGCCGGACGCAGCGGCGTGTATGCATCGCGCTGGCAGGTTCAGCCAACCGACAACGAAGGCTACGTCGTGCGCCACTGGCCCGGGCTATAAGCGCGATGGTACCGACGCTCGCACATCTCGCGGGCGTCGTCTTGTCGCTGCCCTTGGCACTGGACGGTGAAGCGGAAACCGCGAGCAGCACCGGACTGGGCATCATCTCCGTGGTATCCATCGCCGTGGGCTGGATCGGCCTGTTCGCCCTGTGGTACTTCGTTTTCCGCGACAAGTCACGCTCGACTCGTGACAAGGATTCCGTGGACTGAGGCTCGCGGGACGCGGCGGCGGCGGGCTGCGTGCGGCCGCGTCAGCCGCCGAGCGTGACCGCGCTGACGACCGTCGTCGTCGCGGGGTTGCTCGAGGAAGCATTGTGTACCGTCAGCCGCAGCGTCAGCGCAACCTTGTGCGCGTGGGCAAGGCGAGCGGCGGTTCGCTTGGAGAACTCGATACGAACCGAGCTGTGCCCTCCCTTGGTCGTGACCAGGATCGCTTTGGCGATCACCAGTTGCGGCGGGGATCCGGCGGGCATGCCGGTGGCTGGCGTGCCGCTGATTCCCAGCCGACGTGCGACGGCGCGGCTGAGCAGTACCTCGAAGCGTCCCGCCACTTGCTCATTGACCGAGTAGCTGACCAGGAGACCCTTGTGCAGTGCCTTGCGGAGTGATTGCGGGACGATCGTGGCAGCGGCAATTGGGGCGGGGACTGAAGGAGTGACGCCATTCGAGCTAGACGAGCCGCTGCTCTGACTGCTTGGCGTACCCTGCATGCTCTGGGTACCTGAACCCGATGGGCTGGATGGTGGGGGAGACCCGTTCACCGTGACTTCATGAGTGACGCTCGTCGTGTTGCCCGCCACGTCGGTCACCGTCAGGGTGACTTGGTAGGTGCCACCGTACTGGTAGCTATGGAAGACGCTTCCAGCGCACGGGCTGAGCCACGGGAGTTCGCAGGGCGGTGAGTTCGGTGCAAATCCGGACGCTTCGCTGCCGTCGCCGAAGTTCCAGTGGAAAGTGGCGTAGGTGACCGCCGGCGGGCCCGACGGACCGAAGACCTCGCCCTTCATCAACCCAACCGTCGACTCGAGGCCATCGAAGGCGACGCTTTCGTTAGTTTTGACTGGGTTGGGAGCTGTGAATCTCGGGACCAAGGCGACGCCTCCGGCACAGCTACCGTCGCCCAAGTTGAAGACGTTGTTGATGTAATAGTGAGCTTCACCGAACGTCTGGTTGAACAGCGTTCCCGAAAAAGTGTTGAGATTCGCCAGAGCCGTCCCGCCAACTCCCATGTTGACGGTGTTGCCGAAGACATCCCGACACTCATCGGTGAGCTCGTGATGTTCTTCGTCCTGCCACGCGTTCAAGAGCGGGTCGGTGACGATGTTTGCCTGCTCCTCCGCGATCTGATTGATGATCAGGTCAGACAGGCCAGGGCTGTAGTCGCCGAGTTCGCCTTTGCCTTCCTGGTTGGGCTCCTCCTGGTGAGGACCTTCGAGCCTGCGTATTTCTTCGAGTTCTTCACGCTTGGCTGGTGGTTCAGCTGCGAGTTTCGTTTCTTCTTCGGTGCTCAGGGCTCTTTCTTTCTCCCTGATCTCTTTGTTATTTTCCGCGTTCCAGCCGCCATCCTGGCAATCGTATCCATCAGCGTACACGCGAGCTTTGGATACCTGATAAGCATCACCGAGAGTCCCTACCGACCACGGGATAGCGGCGTAGAGAATTGTGTTGCCATCACCCTCGGTGGCGGCATCTGGGTTGATGATGCCGTGATAGCTGCAGAAGCTGTGCTTGTAGCTTTCACTGTTGTGTTCTTCTTTTTCCGCTTCCGTTTTGGTGAGCGAGTAGTCAGAGCAGTGGCTCGCGGCGGCATCGAGACACACGGGCACACCGGGGGGCGTGATCAGGTAGTAGATCGTGTGCATGCCCTTGGGGAGTCCGTGCGTGGCGATGAACGACTGCAGCTGTTCGCGCAGTTGCGCGTCGGTCAGACAGGTGAGTGCTCCGAGGGCGAGGGGCTCCGGATCGCTGCACCCAGGGCTGGGGTAGGAGGTGCTGTCGGTGTAGGCGCCCTTGAAGACCGTGCTGTACACCGCTCCCGCGTTTGAGCGTTCACGGTACTCGCCGAGCGGCCCGAAGATGGTGGCGGTGTTGCCGCTGTTTTCGCCCATCGCGTGGAAGAACGTGTCGATGTTCGTGAGCCATTCGTGATGCTGGTTGAAGACGTCGGTTGGGTCCCAATAGATCGTGTACACGCTCGAGCCATCCACAATGGCATTGCCGTTGTTGTTGGCGAACGTTTCGGCTTTGCCTTCGCCGTAAAGTTCGGAACGGGGCTGCAGCCCGACTTCCGTGAAGTTGCCAGGACTCGTTTCCACGCGTGTGACGGTCGCCCCGGCGGGCGTAGCAGCAAATAGCAGTACCCCGGTCACGACGCTCGCCGCCAGTGCCGCTGTAGGCGCATGCCTCCTGGCAAAAGTCGAGCGCACCGAGGTGGACGTTGAGAGAAGGCGCGCAAGCATGGTCACGATCTCTCATCGGCAAGGAGGCGCGATTGCCTTAGTGTGGTGGACACCTTGTGTGGCTGAAAGGTCCGTAGGCTTGGGGCCTGGTCGCGGGTGCCGCGGCGCAGGCAGTCCGCTCATTCACTGTCTGGCACTGAAATAGACAGACGGCTGTAATCCGTCCACAGCGAGCAGAGAACCGACAGAACGGCACCCCGCCACCCGATTCTCGTCGCGAGAGCGCGTATGTGCGCCTATTGACAAGCGAGGTAAGAACGCGTGGGCCTGAGCCGAGCCATCAGTAAACACCGGGGAGCGTGGGGGATCGCCGCCGGGCTATTGGTGCTCGTAGGTGTGATCGGCTCCTTGTTCGGGGCCCGGGCGGTCGCCCGGTCAGGCGCGGATCGCGAGAGACTGGCGTTCCACCTGACCTCCAACGAGATCGCCTCAACGCTCAGGCTGGCGATCCAACATGAGGAAGACCTCGTCGTTAGCGCTAGCGCGTTCGTGAGTGGAAACCCGCACGCCTCCGCCGCGGATTTCGATCGTTGGGCGCAGTCGGTGCATGCGATGCAGCGCTACCCGGAGCTGCAGAACATTGGCTTCGTCGAGCTCGTGCCTGCCTCACGGCTGGCTGCGTTCGAGGCAGCAATGATGGTGCACCCTGTGCAGCCGTTCGGCCCGGGCTCGCTGCCGAGGGAGAGTCGCGTGGAAGTACTGCCGGCCGGCCGCCGTCCCTATTACTGCCTGGCGGTTGCCGGCTTGGCGCGCAACGCCGCCAGCTACATCCCTGTGGGGCTCGACTACTGCGCGCTCGCCCCTGCCCTGATGACCGCCCGCGAATCGGGACTCGCGAACTACGCGCCCTTTGCCCACATGGGCGCAACCGCGTTGGGCGTGGAGACGCCCGTGTACCGCGGCGGCAAAACGCCTGCCACCGTCGCTGGACGGCGGAGCGAGTTCGTAGGGTGGCTAGGCGAGCTGCTGGTCCCTGGCGTCGTTCTGCAAAGAGCACTCGAGGGTCACGCAGGCATTGCCGTGCGCTTTGGTTACCAGTCCGGCGCCACCCACGTGCACTTCGCCAGCGGCAAGGTGCCTAACGACGCGCAAAGCGCAAACATCAGCCTCCACAACGGGTGGACGGTGCAAAGCTTTGGGGCCACTGTGGCGGGCGGTGTCTTTAGCTACCACGAGGCGCTCGGCGTGCTGGTAGGAGGGATTCTGTTGAGCGTCCTGCTCGGGCTGCTG
>DATBYJ010000279.1:0-3721 GCA_036513795.1 Solirubrobacteraceae bacterium
GCCGTCACGATCGTGCGGCTGACTCCCGCCAGGTCGTCGGTTCGCAACGGTCGCCGCCGCGTCGATAGCCGCAGCTCGAGCGCGTGCGTGATGTCCAATGGCGGGCGCGACTTGGCAGCCTCGACGGCCAGGCCCGGGATAGCGGCCTGCAGTTGCTCGATGACGCCGGCGGCTCGGGCAACCGGCACGGCCAGGCGATGCTCAACCCGGCCGCCTCTCCCCACGCTCTCGACAACGACCGGCCAACCGGCAACGGTCGCCAGGACGTGGAATGCCTGCCCGATTTGCTCGGGAGTAACCTCGCGCGGCCAGCGCAGCCGGTGCCAGGGAAGTGGCACCGTTCTCACTTGCGTGGCCTCCGTTTAGTTGGCTTGGTTCTTGTTTGCTTTTGGTGTTCAGCCTCGGCTTCGGCCTCAGCTTGAGCCTGCTCCAGCTCGATCAGGACGCGCGCCAAGCGCTTTAGATCGGTTGGGCGCCTGATGCCGCGCACCCGAATCCGGCGTCCATTTCCATGATGAAACGTTCTACTCATCTATATGTGACCTCCTTTCTCTCCACGACGGGCCAGAAAGTGAGGACACAAACAGCACCCGTTCCCTGCGTGCGGAACTTGTTATTACTTGGGTACGCTCTGTATCTCTACCGGGCCGTGTACCGCTTCTGGCGGCAACGGGAGGTTCTAGTAAACGACAGCTCGGCATGGCACGTCAAGACGGGTTGTGCATTTCACGACACCGATGCGACGGCTGCTGTCTCCGGTGACTTGGCATTGAAATCACCATTTGTTGGCAGTGCAATGGAGCACTAGGCGCACCGCAATGAAGACCACGGCCAAGACGACGAGATACGGCACGAGGCGTGGCAGCTCAGTCGCCAGAACATCGACGGCTACTGCACCGACGACTAGTCCAATTACCGCCCGTTCAATCTGCTTGTGACCGTCGTGCATGGTGGCGCGTCTCGGGTCTCGTTCTTGGCAGCTCTGGCGTGGTATAGCGGGTCGTCGCCCCGTACACGCGCTGTTCAGCGATCCACCGCGCCCGTTCGATACGGCACGCGGCTCGGAGGGCTGCGACATACGGCGTGGCGGCATCCTCGATCGGCGCGGTCTGCGCCTTGGCACGGGGCCTAAAGAAGCCTGCGCCAATAGCTGTAGCGAGCGCCACGGCGGCGAGTGCCGCGATCGAGATCAGGACGGCCATGACTATCGGCCTCCGTTCTGAAAGCCAAGGCGTTCGATCTCCTGCGCCGCAAAAGTGGCGTAAGCCTCGAAGATGCGCCGGTAGGCCTGCTCACCCATCGGGCTGACGCGGAAAGCGTTATCTACGGTCTGCGACAGCATGATCGCGTTATGCAGTCCGGTGGACGTCGCAAACGCGCCGCTCTGGATACGAGCTGCCGCAGCAATTCCGGGCCGTTGGGCCTCGGCTACCTGGGCGCTCAGGAGCGGATCAGGATCTATATATTCGACTGGCTCTGCTTCGTGGCGACGGACGAGGCGGGACATAGGTTTCGGTTCCTTTGATCGAGATTTGGTCTGCGCTTGTGGGGTCATTGCGCTAGTCCAGCACCTCGCACTCGCTCAGTGGGGCTCACTCGCGCTCAGTTTCCGTACGCCCCGATTGCCCATAGTGAGCGCCCATGAGCCGGCGGGCCGGTGCCACAATTCGCGAACTCGTGCCGCCTGAGAAACCTGTCTGGGTCCCAACGCGCGAAGTGCTGACCGCAAACGTCAAGCACCTGCGCCGTCTTCTTGATCAAAAAAGCCCGTCGCGCTTTGACGGAGTGCGCGAGCTACAGCAGGCTGCCCAGCAACTTTGTCCGACGCTGACAGGTGTCGAAGCGCTGCAAGCGATGATCAATCTTGCGGCTGAACACACCTTGGTCTCCCGCTGGGGGCTTTCGCTCACGCATTTGTACGGGCTGACGCCGGAGAGCAAGGGACGCAAGGTTGGCGCGCGGAGGCGGCTGGCCTTTGAAGCATCGGGCGAGGGGAGTATTGAAACTTTTCGTACGAGGCGGGAGACAGAGATGGCAAGGAACGTGGCGGAAGCCATCATCGAGCTCGTCAAGGAACATCAGGCGGGCATTCGGCGGATTGGATCGCTCACGATCCGGGCCTTGGACGGCGATGCGATAGCCGCAGCAAAACCCCTCTCCAATGCACTACTCCGTGAGCTGCAAGCGGTCTTTACCTACGGCGTCGAAGTAACCGTTGCGACGGGTCGTACACCGCGAATTGAGGGTATGGCAGCCATCGTATTCGGTCAAAGCTATGCAACCACGCTAGAGCAAGTTGAAGAACTGCTCCGTTTGGTTATTCGTGAAAGCGAGAACGACCCGATGCGGCGTGAAGGCATACTCATACTGGCCGGACTTGGCACGATTCGCGACGCCGGTCTCGGGGCGCGTCGCAATCGAGCTGCACCTTACCTTGGGTTTCCCAGTGGCTTCATTATGAATTGGACTAAGGAGGGAGCGGGGCAAGCGCTGATTACCCGACTCAAGGAGCCTCTACTTGCGCTCGCCATACAGGAAGGCGTCACATAAGGTGAAGCTATTGTCTTTTCATTACAACTATGGGATAATTACTGTCATAAACAGGAATTATCTACATGGCTCAGCAAGGCCCTAGTGAAGAATATTCGCATTTCAACGTAGAGGTAGGCGGAAGTGCGTCTATCTTCCTAGAACGACTATGCTTTGATATGGCTGACCAAGCCGTAGATATGCATGGATGGACTGAGCACGACTACAGTGCACTCGACTACTTGGAAGAGGTCCACTTCCCTAGTCGCGCAATTGTGCCACCTGAAACGACATCAACAGAAGATCGTCTGAAGTGCAGCCGTCTACTTACGTCTCTGTGGTCGGCGTTGCCGTTTGCTGAGGCTGAGCGCCTCTGGCTCTTGGAAGGAAGCAAACCCACTGAACCCGGCATGGGGAGCTACGCCGAGATAAGAGCGAGCGAAGCAACACTCGTTTCAGACGGGATTACGCGCGTCATACACGGTCGCGACCTCATGCACCGCTGGTGGCTCTGGCGACGTGAGTTGGACGCCTACTCGGACGGCGCGGGACTCCATCAAGCGAGAGAAAGCCTCGCGGGTATAACTAAGCTGCTAACGCCAGGACTCGGCCTTCCCGAGAGCTACACCAAGCTAGGGACTACCGCCTAAGCGATACGCTCGCCGTCGTAGTCACCGGAGCTGCCCCTACCGGGGCAAAGGTGCTCCGCACACTCAGGGTCAGACGCCGAGCATGTTTCAACAGTGCCTTACCTCGGGCCGTCAACCTGATCTTCACCGTGCCTGCGCCAGCGCCGCCGAACCTCTGCCGCCCGGACGCCACTAGCACCGGCTTGCCCTGCTTTGCCGCCTTGGCCCCCTTCGGTACGGCGTACCAGGCGACCCCCAGCGTCCCAGCCTCGGGAGCGGTAAACGGCAGGCTCAGCCCGCCATGCTTCGAGAGACTTCCCAGCCGCGCAGCCTGACCACTCGGAACCAATCGCCGTAGTAGGGCCGTGAGCTGCGCTGCGCTGATCGTGGCCGGGCCGCCACCAACAGGCGGCGGAGGTGGCCCGCTTGGCCCAGGGTTGCCAGGCGTGATCGGCGCTGTTGATCCTGCCGCCTGTACCACCGCCGACGGGCTCGAGAACATCGGCGCGCTGGCCCCTTCGCTGTTGGTAGCCGTCTCGGCGACTCGGAGCGTGCTCCCTACG
>DATBYJ010000280.1:0-3581 GCA_036513795.1 Solirubrobacteraceae bacterium
CCGGACGCCTACGACCGTTGACCCGCGATGCGGGGCTCTCACTTGGCGACCGGGCGTGCCTAGCGCTGGCGCGACGGCTGGACGCTCCAGCTCTGACAGCCGACACCGATTGGCAAGGGGTAGCTCACGGTGTCGAGCTGCGCCCAATCCGCTGAGCGCCGCTAGCCTGCTCGCGCAGGACAGTTGCGCACCGGGCGTGGCGATGCCATAGCCGCACCAACTGGGCCGTTGGCCCTGCCTGAACCTCCTGGCGTGCATGTCGCGGCGGCAGGCGACGGACTACTTGCGGCGCCGGCCCGGCAGCCGCGTTTGTCCTGCGGTACGCCTGCTGGTACGGGGCTCCACGAACTCCCCCGGAACGCCGTATTTACCGGCATTCACGTGCGGGCGAAGCGAGCGATCATCTCGTCGGTTCGGCTTGAATCTGGACTTCGAACATGGCTGGGTGTATGTTCGGCACATGCCCGTGAACGGGATGCGCGCGCGCATAGCGGCCCGGCTACTGCTGGCGACGCTCTGTTTGGTCGCGCTCGGACTGATTGCAGGCACGAGCGCGACCCTCGAGCTGGCGCCTGCCGTGTTGCTCGTCGTGCCACTGCTGCTTGGTCGCTACCCCGGTGAGCGGCTCATCCGCCGCTTGGCCGGTCGCATGACGCCCACTCCTGTTGCTTACTCCATCGTCATTCCGCGCGCGCCGCGCTCGCTCGGTCCCCGCATCGCGGCGCTGGCGATCCCCGGCGCGGGGCGAGCTCCTCCAGCTGGCGCTCTGATCTGACGGTCGTGGTCGGCGACTGTGTCGACCACGTGGCTGAAGGATCCATGGATCGCGCCTCGGCGCGCGCAAAGGCAGCCGAGGCAGCGCACAAAGGTCGATGCCCATATGGGCACTCTCTCTTTGCATTCACGGACTGCTCCGTGGGCGCGAGCAACAGGAGGCCAACACAGTGATTTCAGCAATCAGTATGAGCGGCGACTCGTCAACGGCTCACGCCACGTCCACGATGGCGCACATGGGCTCGACCACGGCGTCTCGCATCGGTGGGATGAGCCATATGCACGCGATGCCGATGGGGGGCGTGTCGATGTCCATGGGCAGCCATACGACAAACATCCTCCCCAACTGGTTGGCGGTGATCTGGATGCTGGTGTTCTTCGCGGTGATTGCCACGCACGGGCGGCACGTTCTCGAAAGCGAGGGCCAGCGTCGCTTCTGGCATTCCGGGCATGTGCTCATGGCGATCGGCATGGCATTCATGTTCGCGCCGGCATCCGTGGATTACTTCGACATCCCTACGGGGTTCTGGTCGCTGGCGTTCGCCAACGGCGCCATCGGCATCCTGCTGTGGATGCTCGTGCAAGCGTTCGCCGGGCGTGGGGCGAACATGCTGTGGCTGCTGATGGCATTCGACCTCGGCGCGATGGCATACATGTGGTCGCCGGCTGGGTTCCAAGCGCCGATCACGTGGCTGCTCGTTGCTTACTTCACCGCACAGGCCGCGCTCTGGGCCACCGATCGGATGCGCGACTTCGACGCGCGGACGATCCTTGGTGGCGGTGGCGTCTCGGTGACGCCCGAGGGGGCGTTGACGGCGAGCGTGGCCGAGCCGCTCATTTGCTTCAAAGACCTCCGCGCCTCGATGGCTGTGATGACGCTGGGTATGGCTTACATGTTCGCCGCGATGCAGCTGGTGATGTCATGAGCGCCCTGGTTGCCGGTGACGCGCTTGGCGGTCGTCGGCTGGTGAGCGCGCGTGGGATCCAGATCGCGCTTGGGCTGGTGTGGCTGCTCGATGGGTTGCTCCAATTCAAGAGCTTCATGTTCACACACGGCATCGTCACGGAAGTCTTCGAACCGGCAATGCACGGCCAGCCGTCATTCATCGGTGACCCGATGCGCACGTTCGCCGATTTCTACGGCCGCGACCTCACCCTCTGGAACTCGCTGTCGGGGGAGATTCAGGTCGTGATCGGGCTCGGCTTGATTTGCAGCAAGCGGTTGGTCAAGCCAGCGCTCACCGTCTCGTTCGCGTGGGCGCTCTTCGTTTGGTGGTTCGGCGAGGGCTTCGGTGGGCTGACGTCCAACACTGTGCCCGCGCCGCTGATGGGCGCACCGGGAGCGGTGATCCTTTACGCGATCGTTGGGTTGCTGGCATGGCCCACGGAGAAGACCGAGGGACGTTCGGCGGCTGCCCTCGGCCCGTTCGGCGACCGTGGTGGGCTGTACTTCTGGTCGGGGCTGTGGGCGATCTCAGCGGGCCTGTGGCTGGCGAACGTCAACCGTGCAAAGGAAGCGACCCACGGCATGATCACCGAAATGGCCGACGCCTCACCCCACTGGCTCGCCAAGATCCAAGACTCGCTGGCGAGACACACGGTCGGACACGGCAGCACGGTCGCGATTGTGCTCGCGGCCGTCTCGCTCGGTGTGGCGGTTGGCGTGTGGACCCCGCTGCGCTGGCCTGCGCTCGCGCTCGGCATCGTCCTCTCGCTCGCCTACTGGCTATACGGGCAGGATCTCGGCGGGCCATTCTGGAACGAAAGTGCAACAGACGTCAATGCGGGTCCGCTGTTCGTGCTGCTGGCCTGCGCGCTAATGCCTACAGCGCAGATCGTGAGCAACAGTGAACACGTGCCAGTTGGTGAAGACACGGGGGAGAGGGTGGCGCACCTGGCCACCCCATGATCCGCAACCGCTGGCGTGGCGTGACCCTATAGGCCTGCTGGGAGTGGCTTTCTTACGAACCCGTCGATTAGCTCCGCGAGCAGTTCTGGCTGATCCTCCGGCACGAACGCGCGGCTTTCGGGGATCTCCTCGAGTCGTGCGCCCGGGACCATCTCTGCCAGGCGGTTGGCAAAGCGCAGCGGGAACATCAGGTCGTCTGGCGCCCACGCCAGGAGCATTGGCAATGGATGCTCGCGCAGGCGCTCCGCTGCTGCCAGCGTGTCGCGCTTGTCGATCGCCTTCAGCGTCGCGACCACGTCCGCACGCGTTGCCCGGTCCCGCAGCGGTGCTGTCCATGCTGCCGTGAGCTCGTCCGGCAGTGGCGTGTGGCTCAGCATGCCAAACGCCAGCGGCGAGCGCCGCAGGCGTGCCGAGCGCATCTGCTGGGCCATCAGCCAGTACGCGCCGGGAACGTGCGCGAGCCACTGCAGCGGACGCAGCATCGGCGGCAGGAAGTTCTCCAGGCAGTCGCAGTTGGTCAGCACCACGCCGCCAAGGCGCTCCGGACGCTCGCTCGCGAGGATCTGCGAGATCGCTCCGCCTGTGTCGTTGGCGACGATCGTTACGTGTTCCAGCGCAAGCGCGTCGAGGAAGTCCGCGATCAGATGCGCGATGCCTCGCGGTGAGCGATCGGCACCGCGTGCCAGCGCCGTCGTGTGTGAGCCGAGCGGCCAGTCGGGGACGATGCAGCGGTGCTTCCGCTGCAGGTGGGGCGTGACGTTGCGCCATAGGCGCCCATTCACCAACAGGCCGTGTACGAACACCAGC
The DNA here is from genome assembly GCA_036513795.1 of Solirubrobacteraceae bacterium. Lineage (GTDB taxonomy): Bacteria > Actinomycetota > Thermoleophilia > Solirubrobacterales > Solirubrobacteraceae > Palsa-744. The sequence goes on from DATBYJ010000280.1 coordinate 3,491, forward strand.
ACGTGGCCCTCGCCTTCGTCGCTGTAGTGGATCGTGCCCTGCTCGAGTGTGACGCTCGTGCGCATCGTCCGCAGCCTCCTCTATCGTCAAG